>JASHYD010001193.1 GCA_030043175.1 Xanthobacteraceae bacterium
GCTTGCTTGTCTGGCGCCTCGACGGTGCCGAGCCATATGGCCTTCTTGGCGATCTTGTAGACGTTCCAGCTCGTCGGCTTCGGTGGTTCCGGTCTCTTGGGCATGATGATCAACCCGGAGCTAGGTACGTTCAAATCGGCTGACTGACTTGGCCCCGACGCCCGCCCAGGCACCTCCGCCCATGGTGAGCCACACCACCACCCCACACCCGTCAGTCAGTCCGGTAGGATCGGCCTGCTCGCCCTTTTCGCTGGCCGTCTTACCCGTTCTCGGATTGACGAAATAGACCAATCCGGCGTTATTGGCCCCTTCCGACCTGTCGTCCGTCCGGAGCCCAGCCTTGCAAGCGGAAACCTGTATTGGGCCAGCTGGTATATGAATGGCAGCATTCGTGTTGGTTAGCTCCGTCCGCCGGGTTGTCTTGCGATTGACGTCAAATGCCGTAACGATGGCGAGTCCGCGACGGTCGCGACCGCAGCCTTTGTTAACAGCGCGGAACTCCGCGTTATCTCTTCTGGCGTGCGGCGGTCGGCGCTAACGTTCTGCGACGACGGTGGGGTTGTCCAACTAGCTGGTTCGGTGGTTGAAAATCCGCAAGGCTTGCATTTGAACACCTTCAGGTTCCCGGCAAAGGCGCGCCTAATTGTGTGCAGCAGAACCATTGGCCGCCCGCAGACCGGACAAATGACTTCGTTCGTTGTTGTGGGACCGTCGCTCATTATTTAATTATGGACGCGATGGCGGACCCTCGCCTTGATATCGATCAACGGGGGCGGCTGGCACGTTCGCCAAGTCCGTGCGGCCCTCAGCTCGGCGGGGCGCGGTTGCCGTCTAACTATCTAACGGCGGGTAGAGTCGCGATGAGCGCCGGCGCGCACAAGGCCGCAGCCGCGAAGAAGATCGCGGGTGCAGAGACGAAGCTACCGACCGCTCCCAAGGTCGTCGCTGTCAGCGCCGTACCTGCCGCTGCAAATCGAAAATTCCGCCCCGTGCGCAACGACATTTGCGACCGACCCACAAGGCCTAGGTTGATGGCTGCGATCGCTGGCGAAATGAGGCCGGAACTAAGGCCATGGAGGACTTCGGCGCTTATCGCCAGCCAAAAGGTCGGGATGGTAGCGAGGATAAGTGCTGCTCCGCACAGCGTCGTCACGCCGATGGCGACGAGGCCTCGCTTCCATGACACGGCGTCGGCAAGCGACCCCCCGGGAATTTGGCCGAGGACACTCGCTGCCCCGCTCAACCCCAGAGCGATCCCGACGCTCGCCTGCGACCAACCGAGGTTCGCCAGATAAAAGGCCACAAACGCGCCGAAGCCCGCCTGCACGTCCGCGATGAAAAAGTTCGCCCAGTCAAGACCGCGGCGGCTGCGATTCGACGCAGGCGTACGCAGCGACTTCCTGGCCTGTCGGTAGCGCGAGGCGGTGCGGCGGACATGGGCACGAGGTTTGTCGGTCGCTGATATCGCCCGGGAGATGGCGGGCCGCAATGAACGCCGCAGCGTCTCTACGGTTTGGCTTCGTCGCACGGTCGCACGCCGTCAGCCTGACGATCTTGCGTCGGTATTGTCACCAGATTGCAGGGATCCGGTCGCAAAGCCGACGCAGCGACCGCCACAGGCACAATCCGACGCACCACAGGCCTGGCCTTTCGGCAATGCATGAACGGAACCCTCCGGGCGTTGGCGCCTCGAGCGGGCGCGCTCCCCGCTCGTTTAATCGAGATTGGCGGCGTTTCTGCCTTCTTGCCTTTAGCGTCGCATGCAAAGTCCCACGATCCCTGACGCGCCGGAGCAGATGACCTTCCCATCTTGCAATATCGGTGCGCCGCCCGGACCCTTGCAGATAGCAGAAACCAGAACTTCATCAGCCTCGCAGGCGGCACTCTCACCACCCACGTCAAACACGCGCAGATTCGAATTACCCGCAGGTCCCGGGGGGCCTGCTTGGCCCGTATCGCCAGTGTCACCCTTGGCACCCGTCGGACCTGGCGGCCCGGCCGGACCCGCTTCACCGGGCGACCCCATTTCTCCAGCATCGCCTTTAGGAGCCGGAGGACCAACCGCACCAGCAGGACCAGCCTCACCCCTCATGCCTTGAGGACCAGCTGGCCCTTGCAATCCTGCGTCTCCCTGAGGGCCCATTGGACCAGGTGGGCCCGGTGGCCCTTGTGGTCCGACGGGACCCTGCTGTCCGGCAACGCCCTGCGGCCCCGCTGGTCCTTGCTCGCCCACCGGGCCGGGCCCGCGATCGCATCCGGTAAGCACCAATAAGAGCAGCAAACACCCGGATGTTAGAAATCGAATTTGCATTTCGCCCAGCTCCCAGGTTTAGCGCAAGTATAAACACGTCGCGGACGAGTCCGGCCAGGTGCGACGGCACGCTGCTGGTGAGGAGCTGCAGTGCCCGGCGACTTTTCGAGGAGACGTCGCCAACGTTGATCCGTGGCCTCCCGGACTGGTGGGCAATTCTTTCCTGAATGCGCCGAGAAGCCAACCGACAATCATAACTCGCGGTCGTGCACCGCTCGCCTCGGTCCCGCGCTGAGGGATTCAGCGATCGGGGATAGACGAGGCCCGGCCCCCCCAAGGGCATCAGGAGGGCCGGGTTTGCGTACGAACTGACCATCCTAGTGTGCCCGCACGCGAGAACTACAACGCGGGTGGCATTTGGCATTGCGTGGGCCGAAAAAAGGCCGCCAAGGTGAATCACCTGAGTTGTTGCAATCCGACGACGGGGCTCAACAGCCACGGTGACGAATAACCATTTGTGCTGTAGTGATTTTGTGGCCCTGCCGGCAGCTCAGTACCGGGTTGTTTTTATACACAGAGAATCGTTCGCATCAGGGTAAGCTTGTCCGCGGGGCCGACCGTTCCCACCGTCACGCCGCAATACCGAGGGCGGTGTCGCAGCGCCAGTCGCCTCCGCAGGCGCGCCAAAGCCGCCCCCGAGCCTCGAAGGCGGCGTACGCAGGCTTAAAGCCGTCGCTGCACCTTCATCGGCTCTGAAGCTCCCGCCACCTGAGGAATTCCTCGAAGAGCGCGGCGTTCGGCTTCGGCTGCTCGGCGCCGCCGGGCCCAGCAACCTGGTCCACCGGTGCACCGTTGTCATTGGGGGAGCTGCGGAGCGCCTGCGTGGGCAGCCTGTCCAGCCACTCCTGCGCTGCTTCGAACCGAGTCCAGCCAGGCAACGTGGCCGCGATGTTGACCTCGCGCCATTTCGGATGGCGGGGCGCTTTCTGCAATTCACCGATCTTCGGAAAGAAGGCCTCCACGAACCGCTGCACGCGCCGGTAGCGGTCGACATTAGTCTTTGGCCAGTTGTAGGCGATCAGTACGGCACCGACTGCGACCGTATCCACGGTTTCCTCGGGCAGAATGAGTTCGGGATAATCCTCGCGAGAGAATCTCGCCGGCAGATAGTCGCCGATGAGTTGCTTGGGATAAGGGATCGGGACCAAATGCAGCCCGTCGCCGCGGGCCAGTCTCAACATCGAGCGGACTGGCTTGCCTGCAATCAGGGCTGTCGCGGCGATTTCACCGCTCCTGACCTTGTCGAGAGCCTCGACCTGAGACATGCTAACTTCTTCGACCTGGATGTCGAGGGTCTCGAAGAGGTCGCGCATCGAATAGCTGGTGCCGCTGCCCTTTGCATCAAAATTGACCTTGAGGCCGCGTAACTGCTCGATCGAAGTGATGTCGGGCCCGGCGACGAGATGGACCTCCTCGTTGAACAGTTTTGCAATGTAGACGATCTTGTTGTCGACTTGACCCAACCGCTCGTTAGAGCGGCGGAAACTGTTGAGAATGTTGGTCTGCGTTAGGCCGATGTCGACGCCACGCACGTAGCGCACGTCGCGGATATTTCTCGGGCCGCCGATGCCGGCGATCGGCAGAATGCGCAGATTGTCGCCGTCATTGAGCACTTCCGCCAAATCGTAGGCCATCCGCAGGTAGGTGTCGTCCGAATTTGGGCTGCCGGAGATGAGGCCAACGGTATTTTCGTTGG
Organism: Xanthobacteraceae bacterium; assembly: GCA_030043175.1. The sequence continues at coordinate 4,008 of JASHYD010001193.1, forward strand.
GCTGCTCGTTCTTGTAGATGCCTACGCCGACGAAATAATTACCCATGCGCTCGATCCAGGCCGACTTGTCTTCGACCGTGTTGGTTTTCGGATTGAGCCAACGGAAATCGCTCCAGCCGTGATAGGGCGGCGTGTTGGCGATCCTCACGAAATCCAGGGTCGTGAACTTCCCGTCCTGATCCTTCATATCATGCAGGTTCTTGCCTCGGAGCACCGGAGAAACGCCGTTTGCGAGATTCAGTGTCCCGTCAAGCTTGCCAAGCCAGGGATACAGGTCGCGATCGTTGAACGCACCATTGTTGATGGTGCGGACTGTCGCTTCCACTCCTTCTTTCTTGAATTTCTCCTGCACGCGCCGGACCATCGCCACGGCCTCGTCGCGGGTGCCGAATTCAGCAGTGCGCACCGGCAGCACGGAGGTGGCGACGAACGACATCCCGAACATCACGGCGAAAAGAACGGCGGCGGCAAAGCGCATGGCTCTTCCTTTCAAGTTCTTAAACAATGGGGAGCTTGCGATCAGCGTAGGCGAAACAAGGGCGTGACCCTACCCGCGGCAATACGGCAACAGTTGGGCACATGATGCAGCCAGTTGCGCTTGAGATCGGCCGGGTGATTTCGCCCTTGCGGCGGGTCATTGCCTGACCGCCATCATCCGGTTGGCCGGTACCTTGAAATTGCGCGGCGCCTTTCTCAATTGGCGGTAGCCTCATCCGGCGTCTCAACCTCGCCCAATCGGACCGCCGCTCGGCCGCATTTCGGCGCAGGAGGCAACGATCGCCGGTATGGTAAACGGGCAGATCAATGCCTACGAAACATGGCCTGGCGGCTCCGCAGGTTATGTTTGCTTTAACCGCCGGATGATGTATGGCGCGTTAGAATGGTGCACGCAGAATTACAGCAAGTTCGTCGATGATCTTCGCGAGCTCTGCGCTGGCGGCCTGCCTGAATCGCGACCGAGCATCTGGGTCGTTGGCGTGGATGTCGGGATGGGTCGCCTTGATGGCTTCACGGAACGCCTTTTTGAGGGTT
>JASHYD010001194.1 GCA_030043175.1 Xanthobacteraceae bacterium
CTCGAGTTCATTCGCCAGCGCCCGGACCAGTACGACGATGCTGGATTGGAAGCCGTCTTTCAGAGGCTCATCGCCAAGCTCGACCCGCCAGCCCCATGAACTGATTGATCACGTTCCGTGATGGGGCCGACTCTTCTCACTTCACGATACGCGATCAGAAACCAGCCCAAATCCATCATTTACTGTGGCGAGGCTCACCTACTTTCCCCATATGGTCTTGTAGTGCGTCTGATAGTTATCGTCAGGATCATAGATGTTGTTAGGTCCGCCGTCGTATTGAATGTTGTCTTTCGTCACCAGGTGGACCGGCGCGACGTAGCCGCTCGGCGGCTGACCGGAAAGGGCGCGGTTCAACTCGTCGACCAGCTGCCATCCCGCTTCGTGAAGAGGCTCCGCCACCGTGCCGATTTGATAGTCGCCAGCGCGCACCCGATTAAAAGCCGCCACGCTGCCGTCTCCTGCGGAGATGAAGGTCGGGGGACCAGACGACGGGACGCCCGCGCTGCGAAGCGCCGGAACTGAGAAGTCGAAGTACAGATCATTGATACCCAATCCGATCGTCCAGCTCTTGCCGAACCGCTGCAGGAGTGACGTCGTGTTCTGCGGCATGCGCGCCGCCGTATCGGCCAGGGGTGTGTTGACATAGTCGAGCAGCTTGCAGCCGCCGCAGGCCTGGATCACGTCCCGCATGGCCTCCGCCTTCTTGATGCCAATAGCGTCGCCGGACTGCCAGAAGATCACCGCGCCTGCGGTGCAGTTGGTTGTCTTGACGGCATGGGCCGCGGCGACTTTTGCGACGCTCGTCGCATCGGTTGTGACGTTGGTGAAGATCGGCGGATCCGCGACTGGTCCCGACGCTGCGGTGGAGTGCCAGCCGACGATTCTGATGCCCTGCTCGGCGGCGGTGCGGATCGCCTTTGCCTCCTCCTGGGCGTCCACGGAACCGAGAATGATTCCGTCCGGCCTCAATGCCGTCGCCTGATTGATGGCGGTGACCCGGCCGGCGACGCTGCCCGCGCCGTCAATGATCTTGAGCGTCCAGCCGATGGCGGTGGCGGCGCCGCGGACCCCCTCGCTGACCCCGAGCACGCCGCCATTTCGCATGTCCTGCGCGACGTAGACCACCGATTTGCCTGCCAGCGCCTTGGGTCCCGTCGTCGGCCCGCTCCACTCCGTTGCGTGGCGCTGCGCGGTCGCCAGCAGCTCAAGTGCGGCAGCGAGAGGACTGGCTGGCGCCGCCCCACACGATTGCGCAGATGCTGTCTGAGCGCCCATGAGCATTAGACCAGCGCAAATCAGCAAACCCGTCAGCGCGTTCATTCTTGGAAATTGAAGGGGTCCCCTGGTCATGTAACCTCCTCAGACCTGCGTTTGTGGTTTCTCCAATGGCGAGCCGAAACGATCAAGGGAGCGGTCCAGACGGGCAACCGTCGGGGATCCGTGGGTCTTCCTTTAGCGTTGTTTCGAGAATGGTCGAGGCTTCGACTTCGGGCAGGGATCCGGCCCCATCTCTGGACACGATACCGGCCAACTTCTGCCGCCGCGACGTGAGTCCAGCCAGGCCCACGGCGATCAGCAGCGTGATGCCGTTAAACAGCGGCTCCACGTAAAAGGAGCTGCCGAGCTGTTCTATTCCAGCAATGCCGACCGAGAGCAGGGCGACCGCAACGATGGTGCCCCACACGTTCACGCGGGCGAGACGGAACGCGGTTGATCCCAACAGCGCGCCGACGAATGACGGTAGCAAATAGGGCGGTCCGACGTTGCTCTGCCCGATCTGCAGCTTCGCGCCGAGGACGACGCCGGCAAATGCCGTGATGAGCCCGGATGCTGCAAAGGCGACGACAACATAGCGGCTTTTGGGGATCCCGACGAGTTCTGCAGCCCTCGGATTTGCGCCGATCGCGTAGATATAGCGGCCCGTGGCAAGATATTCGAAGCAGACCCACAAGGCCAGAGCCAGCACGAGAACGTAGATGGCGGGAGCGGGAATGCCCAAGACCACCATATCGTTTATCTGAGTGAACCCACTGGGCAACTGGCCGACAATCTGCTGACCACCAGTATAAGCGATCGATACCGCATAGAGGATAGACCCGGTACCAAGCGTGGCGATGAATGAATCGATCTGCGCAGCCTCAACCAGCAGTCCGTTGATAATCCCAACTCCCAGTCCGATAGCGCACACCAGAAGGGCCGCAACTTGCCATTGGAGACCAGCCTGCACCTGAAATCCGATTGACAGGATGTGAGCAAGTCCTATCCCATAACCAATCGAAAGATCGAACTTGTTGGCCGCCAATGGAATCATTTGCGCAAGCGACACTAGTGCAACAATCGATTGGTCGCTCAAGATCGATCGGAAGGTCAGAAAAGTAAGGAACGTGGACGGAAGCAGGATAGTGAACAGAACGATCAGCACCAAAGTTACCAATAAAAGTCCGTATCGCACGAGCAGATTGCGTACAAGCGGTGCCGCATGCACTAACTTGATATGATTCGACAGCGTCTCCGATTTTTCGTCCGGCTTGCGCGAGGAGTCCATCTTCATCAGTGCCTGGCTTGAGTGCTCGCGAATTCTATCAGCCGAGGAACCGAGATCTCTTCTCGATATAATTCAGCAACGACGCGGCCGCGATTGAAGACAAACGCCCGATTACACAACAGCGCCACTTCCTCAAAGTCACTCGACAGAATCAGAATGCAGCAACCTGAGGACAGGGCCCGATTCATTATCAGATAGATTTCCGACTTGGCTCCCACATCCACGCCCTGCGTGGGTTCCTCCAACGCGAATACGGACGCCGGCATTGCAAAACCACGCGCCAATACCGATTTCTGCTGATTGCCTCCGCTTAGTGTGGCAATAACCCGATCGGGAATTGGTGGACGGACATAAAATTGCTCGAGCAGCGCGCGTGCCTGACGTCTTTCCAATCGGGGCAGCAGGAAGCTGAACGACCGCCTTTGCATCCTTGAGGGGTTCAGGAAAAGGTTCTCGCGAACCGACATGGTCGGGGCGATGCTCTCTTCCTCGCGGTTACTGGTGATGAACGTCACCCCCGCATCAATCGCCTGCCGTGGCGATCCAAGTGGAACGCGCTTACCACGAATAGTGATTTCGCCGTATTCACGCGGAAGTATACCGGCGATCGTTCGCCCAATCAACTCATGTCCTGCGCCACGCAATCCGGTCAGGCCTACGAGTTCGCCCGCCATCACCGTGAAGGAAACCGGTTCTAGATGCCCGAGTTCAACACCTCGCAGTTCCAGGATCGGTTGCGAGGACGGCTCTGCCACCCTGATGAAGCCAGCCAAGAGCGGCCTTCCAACAATCGCATTCACCAACTCTCTCATCGACGTTTGCGCAATGTCCGCGGCCGCGACAAGGCGACCATCCCTCATGACGGCAACTCGGTCTGCGATCCGGAACACCTCGTCGATGCGATGGGTCACATAGATCATCGCAACACCGCGTTCGCGAAGGTGCCGGAGCACGTCGAAAAGTCGTTCGACATCGGCGGTCGGCAGACTCGCCGTCGGCTCGTCGAGGACGAGTAGATCGACGTCCATCGCCAGCGCGCGAGCAATTACGACAAGGGACCGCTCGGTTCGCGACAGGTCGGAAACGGTGATGTTGGGATCAATCCGGAGACCGACATGCTCCAACGATCGCTCGGCGTGCTTTCTGGTCGACCGCCAGTCAATTATTCCGAGTACCCTCTCGTAGCCGCGGACGAGAGCGATGTTTTCGGCAATGGTCATGCTATCGATCAGCCCGTGATCCTGATGGATGAAGGCAAGACGATTATGCCGTCCGCGATCGATGCGCTCGCCATCTAATAGGATCGAACCGTGGTCGGGTTGGAATATCCCAGCCATCAGCTTGATGAGGGTGGACTTGCCGGCCCCATTCTCGCCGAGCAGCGCCAGGATCTGTCCGCGCTGCAGCGTCATGGAGACATGGTCGACTGCGAGCGTGTCGCCAAAGCTCTTGCAAAGATCCCGTAATTCAATCAGTGATGAGGAGGGGGAGTGCTCGGAGTCTTCCATCAGTGGACATTTCCTGGAAGTGGAAAGCGTGCATTTTGTAGATAAGCAATTATTGTGCCGATTCCGGCGAAGCCGCACCCTCGTTTCGAGTCGATCGGTTCTCCGGAGTCCTTGAAGCTTGTTCGACCCGAGGGTCGTTTCTCATCCCCAACCTAGCCCAGCCGAGCGTGACATCACGCGCATTAGCGGTCAAGGATGGGCGAAAGGCCACCGCCTGGTCGGTGCAAAGCGTCGTTGACGGCAGCGAGCACGCGTCCGGCTTGCGCCGATCGCGACTGCGAAAATCTCCTCGCCCCGGGTCTTCACAAAGTGTGTTAGAATCGAGGTGTGGCCCGGTGGCTGTACATCGGAAATATCCGTTTCAACCCTTTGATCCGCCTTAGCCGTTTGACCGTGACTCCGTTTGCACATCCGATCATCGAACCGGACGTGGAGATTTCCCGCATCCGGTCGGACAAAACCTCACGCCTTCGTTTTGCGGTACGACGCCATCTGCGGGTCGTGAACCTTTTCTGGAGTTTATAGGCCGCCCAATCTCTCAGGTCGTTCATTGCGTCTGTCTTGAACTGAGGCCCTTCCCGTCCACCAGCATGATCCGGTTTCAGCGGTACTACTAGCCTCTCCACCATCCCAACTCGCCGGTTAGCGCGGTCACCGTTCGTCCTGGACGCGCAGGATTTCCGCGGCCCCAGCGGGCCCGCAACCTTTTCACAACGCGCTTTCTGTCACCGGCCCCGCCGCCGCGCAAAGCGCGCATTGTGAGTCGGTAGCAAGACATCCCGGATGCCCGAACAGCCGCCTCTGAGCGTTCGCGCGCCTCCGCCGAATGCGTCGCGGTGTTCGATCCCAGGCCAGTCGAGCGCACAGCCAACCTGGTGAGACGCTCCCTGTCGATCGCTTCGCCGGCCTTGGCGGTCTAAAAACAATGGCTGCCCCGATCCGTGTACAGGCGCCCGATGGCATGGCGTGGACAAGGGAGATGAGGGCCAGTAGAAGACAGATCTACGGCGTCCAGCGAGTCCCGTCATCGAGAAAAGCAGGGGTGGCAGAAGAGAGGAGACGAGCCCAATGGCCGACCTACCCAAACCGGACTATGCCACAAGCAACATGCGGCTGATCGGCCACTCCGATCAGGATGGCCGGAGCGATGGCCAGCAGATCATGGTGCATCGCGGCTACGCCTATATCGGCCATGTCTGCTCGCGCGGTTTTAGCGTCGTCGACGTGCGCGATCCAAGACGACCGAAGACGGTCAACTATGTCGCCAATCCTTCCAACACCTGGAGCCTGCATCTCCAGGTGCATGATGGTCTCCTGCTTCTGATCCACGGGCATGACATGTTCGCGCAGCCCGACATGGCGGACGAGCGGAACTACTATAAGCCGAAGTCGGGCACCTATGGCCACGAGGGGGACGGCAGGCCGCGCGACTGGTCAGCGGGCATGGCGGTGTACGACATCAGCAAACCAGCCGAGCCGCGGCAGATTGGCTTCATGCCGGTTGAGGGCAGCGGGCTGCACCGCATTTGGTACGTCGGCGGGCGTTGGGCCTATGCCTCCGCGATGATCGACGGCTTCTCCGACTACATCCTCGTCATGATCGACATGAAAGAGCCGGCCAAGCCCGAGATCGTCGGCAAATATTGGTTACCGGGGATGAACGTCGCGGCCGGGGAGACCGCGCACTGGCCGCTCGAGCGCGGGCGCTATGGCCTTCACCATGCGGTGGTCCACGACGATATCGCCTACGGCGCCTGGCGGGATGGCTGCCTCGTGGTAGTCGACGTCAAGGACAAGACCGATCCGAAGCTGATCGTGCAAAAGAACTGGGCCCCGCCCTTCGGCGGCGGCACGCACAATTGCCTGCCGCTCCCTGGCCGCAACCTTCTCGTCGTCCTCGACGAGACGGTGCTCGACAACATGGAGGACGGCTTCAAGCGGATCTGGATGTTCGACAACCAGGTCAAGTCCAACCCGATCAGCATCTCGACCTTTCCCCTTCCTTCGGATCGCGACTACGTCGCCGTCGGCGGCCACTTCGGCCCGCACAACATCTATGAGAATCGGCCGGAGGGCTTTCAGAGCGAAACGCTGATCTTCGCGACTTACCAGAACGCCGGCGTCCGGGTCTACGACATCACCGACCAGTTTCGCCCGGTGGAGATCGGCGCCTGCGTGCCGCCGGCGCCGAAGAAGCTCGTCGATCCCCGTCCGAACCGGCCGGTGGTCCTGCATTCCGCCGATGTCTTCGTTGACAAGAACGGGCTTTGCTACTGCACCGACTGGAGCGGCGCCGGGCTCTACGTGATGGAGTATCAAGGTTGATTCGCGTGCGCACAACGGCGAGACACTGCAGCAAACCTTGGGTGAAGACCCAGGCGTGGATGAACGGGTGATGACACTGAAGCTCAACACCATCCAGAAGACGACGCACAAGGGAAGGGTCCGCGCGCCCATTAAAAGAATGGCGACGCCACACTAACTGAACAGCTCAAGCAGAGTACCGCCTGTTCCGGTTCGGTGGAGGAGGAGACAGAGCGCAACGAGTGCGCAGCCTTCGCTGAGCCGGGCACAACCGTCGGTGCCCAACGGCGAGCGGGCCGCTGACAGCCGCTGCCTGGCCACGGCGATCAATCCTCGGCTAAGACCACATTTGGTCTTGTGTCACGGGTAACGCCGGTCCAAACGGCGTTGCGCAACTGTACGAGAGATGAAGGAGGGCCCTTTGAGTTCGGCAATCAGGTGCTGATCTCAAGCCACCGCAAGCTGCTGTGGTCAAAAGCCATGGTGGTGAGCGTTGCGGAAAAGGCGGGACATGATCCCGTCAGGCAAGGTTGAGAGAGGCGAG
>JASHYD010001195.1 GCA_030043175.1 Xanthobacteraceae bacterium
CGCTCGGTCACCAGAATCCCCACCAGTCCCCGATCCGCGTAGACCACCTTGCCGTCGCGAATCTCGTATTCCACCCTGCCCAGGGAATGAATGCCGAGGGCGTCACGGTGGATGCCCCATTCCGGCGGCGTCTCGGCCAGCTCGGCCTCGGCGATCAGGTTGCTGATTGTCGGATCCGATCCCGGGAACGCGATGCCAGCGGCCTTGCGGATTAGACTGCGTCCGCCGTCACACCCGACGAGATATTGCGCCCGCAGCGACCGGCCGTCACTGACCGCAATGTCGACGCCGGAGTCGTCCTGTGCGAAGCCCGTCACCTCAATACCGCGATAGATTGGCACCGCCAGTTCGCAGACCCACCCGGCGAGGATGCGCTCAAAACGGTTCTGCCGCAGCCCGAGCCCGTAAGGGTGCCGGGTCGGAAAGTCGCTGATGTCCAGCCGAGTCCCCGCGAACCCGGCAACCTGCGCCTTCTGCCCCTCGGAGAGGAACCGATCGGCAATTCCGCGCTGATCGAGGACCTCGATGGTGCGCGAGTGCAGACCGCCTGCGCGCGAGCCACCGAGGTCTTGGCTGGAGCGCCGTTCCATAATGGCAACGTCGACACCCGTCAACGCCAACTCGCCCGCGAGCATCAGGCCGGTTGGGCCTCCGCCCACGATGACAACATCGGCATCCGGCATGGTCATCAAATCGCTCCCGTCGGCGCAACGGCCGAGTTCAGCCCCCCGCGTTCCCACCGAAGCGATGAGCACGCATATGTCTTTACCGAGGGATGGTGGAGGTACGGGCAAAGCGGGGGCTTTTCAATTCTTGAACTTCTTTGGTTTGGCGCCATGTTTTTAGTGGCGGGCGATGATGTTCGATGCTGAGCATGAGGCGCGGTCGGTCGACGGCGCACCTGACAGTCCGAAAGACAGGCGCGATCAAGTTTCACACATCAGGCTGTAAGCTGAGCTTTGGGCTCAACCGAGCGGTCATGCCAATCCACATGGCGGGGCCCTCGATCGCGGGGATCTTTTCGATCGAGAAACCGCTCTGTTCGACCTCGCTTCGAGGTTCGTCAGGGCTGTGAAAGAACGCGGTCGTGAACGTGAAATACTGAGGATTATTCGTTGGATTGGGATGCTCACCGTCATTCAGATCACCCCGGATTATTTCGACAAAGACCGAGGACGGCCGAGCGGCCGCTACTCCGACCAGAAGCTTCTGATGAAGCAACTCAAGCTCGACCTGCCGTCCCAGCCGCCACCGCGCATCACCGCACCGGCGGGGAGGCCAACGCGCGTCGTGCGGTGTAGTGGAGATTTTCGCGGAAGTGACATTGAATTTATTCACTTTTTCCCTCCAATCGGCTCAGTAGGTTCGGTCGCCGGGTTGAGGGTGCAACCTGTTGGCCGATTGCCCACAGGAAGGCAGCGAGTTCGTGAGCAATCGCCGTTGTCGCAACAGGGGCCTTCTTGCCATTGAGGCCGACAATAGCGGGCGCGCAGCCGGACCCGTGCCTTCCAGGCGATGCTGCGAATGCCGAGAGGAAGATCCGTGAGCCGGCCCGCAAGGTCCGCCGAAAATCGGTATGTCCAGACCCCTCGATCAGCCCGTGTCGTGCTCGATGATTGCCGGTCTTGGTAAGCAGCCGCACCGCACCGTGCCAGCGGTCGCGCGTTCCCACGGAACGAGGCCGAGAAAAGCCGCGGGGTCGGTAGACAAGCTTTGTTGAGCTAAGAACAAGGCTTGTCTTTTCAAAGTTATCTCACTTAATGCCGTTAGATGCGGGGCACAGCTCGGCGAGATAGCCGAGTAAAGGTGTCGCTACCGTACCATTTTGTAACTCAGGTCGTGTTCTGGCATAAGCTTGCATGTTCTCCGTTATATCTTTTATTGAAATCTTTGCGTCCCGTAAACACTCCCCTACATCAAACCTCCTAGCCCCTGATGCCTGAATAGCTAAGAACATATCGATAGCGCCGGCGACATAGAAATATTTGAGTGCCGGCGGTTGCCTGTCAAAATCATTGTAGCCGTAGAACTGTGCTGATGCCGGACCAGATAGCAGTGTAGCGATCAGAACCAATCTCTTCATATCGGACCCCTCCTTATGAGCAGATCGTGTAGACCTGATTGGGAAAGATGCAGCTTGACCTCACACCTAGGCGTCGAGATTATTCCTCTTCTAACTTCTCGAAATATATTATCTCGTATGTAGTCAGGTACTGATGCAACGCATTTGCAGTTTTTTCATCGGGATGGAAATCCTTTTCTAAAAGATTATGTGATAATCCTTCTAGTTCTGTTGTTTCGTCTTTTGTCAGGTTCTTCCAATAAAAAGGTTGTCACTTCTCCTGTGGCTCGTTATACAATTGCCTTATCCTTTCCTGTTCTCGTCTTCATGTAAGTCAAAGATGACGGTCGCCTTATACCGCAACGGGAAAGGAGACCGTCAGGAAGTCCGTCAGATACCGTCTCTGCCGGCCGATAGTCTGCGAAGGGTATCGGACACTTTTTTATCGATTTACCCGAGAGTTATATCGGTTTGCGGGGTACTGTGGGATACCTTGGGATGGGCCAAAATCATTCCCACTCGATCGTGCCCGGCGGCTTGCTGGTCACATCATAGACTACGCGGTTTACTCCCTTCACCTCGTTGACGATGCGCGTCGCTACGTGGCCGATGAACGCCATGTCGAGGGGATAGAAATCCGCCGTCATCCCGTCCGTCGACGTCACCGCGCGCAAGGCGACTACGTAGTCGTAGGTGCGGGCGTCGCCCATCACGCCCACGGTCTTCACCGGCAGGATCACCGCAAAGGCTTGCCAGATATCGTCGTAGAGCCCGGCGCGACGGATTTCCTCGATGAAGATTTCGTCGGCGAGACGCAGGATGTCGAGCTTTTCGGCAGTGATCTCGCCCGGGCAGCGGATCGCGAGGCCGGGTCCAGGAAAGGGATGGCGGTTAACGAAAGCCTCGGGCAGGCCAAGCTCACGGCCAAGCGCGCGCACTTCATCCTTGAACAGCTCGCGCAGCGGCTCGACCAGCTTCATGTTCATGCGTTCGGGCAGACCACCGACATTGTGGTGCGATTTGATCGTCACAGACGGCCCCCCGGTGAACGACACACTCTCGATCACGTCCGGATAGAGGGTGCCCTGGGCTAGAAACTGCGCGGGCGCCCGGCCGTCTTCCGCGATCCTTTTGGCTTCCGCCTCGAACACGTCGATGAACAGCTTGCCGATAGTCTTGCGCTTCGCCTCCGGGTCGGTGATGCCCGCAAGCGCCTTAAGGAAGTGCAGCTGCGCCTCTACGTGGACTAGCGGGATGTTATAGCTGTCGCGGAACAGGGCCACCACTTTGCGGCCTTCACCGAGGCGCAACAGGCCGTGGTCGACGAAGACGCAGGTGAGCTGGTCGCCGATCGCCTCGTGGATCAGCACGGCCGCGACGGCGGAGTCAACTCCGCCCGAGAGGCCGCAGATCACCCGGCCCGCGCCAACCTGGCGGCGGATTGTTTCAATCGCCTCCTCCCGGAATGCGCGCATGGTCCAGTCGCCGGCGCAGCCGGCGACGTTTCGCACGAAGTTGCGCAACAGCGCGCCCCCGTGGGGCGTGTGCACGACTTCGAGGTGGAACTGAGTGGCGTAGAATCGGCGCTCGTCGTCGGCGATAGCGGCGATCGGCGCATTAGGCGATGTCGCAACGGGATGAAAGCCATCGGGCGGCCGGGTCACCCGGTCGCCATGGCTCATCCACACGGGATACCGCTCTCCCTTGCGCCACACGCCCTCGAACAACGCACATTCCTCACTCACCTCCACCTCGGCGCGGCCGAACTCGCGATGGTGACCGCCCTCGACCTCGCCGCCGAGCTGGTGGGCCATCGCCTGCTCGCCGTAGCAGATGCCGAGCACCGGCAGACCGGACCGATAGAACTCAGGCGGCGGCAGCGGCGCGCCGACATCGAGCACCGAGGCCGGGCCGCCGGAGAGGATTATCGCTCGCGGCTTCATCACCGCGAAGGCTTGGCGCGCTTTCTGGAACGGCGCGATTTCGCAATAGACCCCTTGTTCGCGCACGCGCCGGGCGATCAGCTGGGTGACCTGGGAGCCGAAATCGACGATCAGGACCTTGTCGTGCATTACCTGCGCCTCATAACGGAAAGGAAAAACCCATCGGTTCCAGTCCGACGGGGCGTCATCAAAAGACCTTCGGCCGATGCCTTGGCAGCGGCGAGAAACCTGGTTGCGTTGGCGCCAAGGCCGCCCGCGACTGCTTCCGCCGGCGCCGCCACAAACTCCGGATGCCTGTCCGTGAAAGCGCGAACCCGCGCGCCATTCTCATCGTCCAGCAGCGAGCAGGTGATATAGGCGATCCGTCCGCCCGGCCGCACCAGTCTGGCGGAGCGGTCGAGCGCCGCATCCTGGGCCTTGATGCGCTGCCCCAACGCTCCCGGCCGCACCCGCCACTTGGCATCCGGATTGCGCCGCCATGCGCCGATTCCCGTGCAGGGCGCGTCAATGAGTACCAGGTCGGCGGCGCCCGCAAGGTCGGCGAGCAATTCGGCCTCGCCACGCGGCGTGCGCACCTCGACATTGCCCACGCCCGCCCGCGCCATCCGGGCATGGATCGGCGCCAGACGCCGGATATCCGCATCCGTCGCCACGACGCGGCCGGAATTGGCCATCAGGGCGGCGAGCGCCAGGGTCTTGCCGCCGCCCCCGGCGCACAGGTCGACCACCGTCTCGCCTGGCCGCGCGCCTGACAGCAGGGCCGCCAGTTGAGAGCCCTCGTCCTGGATTTCGATCAATCCGTCGATGTAGGCCGGCTCGGCATGAAGCGGCGGGCTCTTGGCATCCGCCGACAAGGCGATCCGCAGGCCAGCTGGCGACCACGGAGTCGGCATGGCGCCAAGATGGCCCAGCGCCGTCGCTGCCGTGTCGCGGTCTACCTTGAGAGTGTTCGCCCGCAGATCGACGGGAGCACGACGCGACAGCGCCGCCCCCTCGTCAGCGCGCTCCTCGCCGAAGACAGCCGCAAAATAGCAATCAAGCCATTCCGGATAGTCGCCACGCACATAGGCGGGCGCATCGTCGCGCAAACCGGTGGCCGCGAGCGCATCGGCCTCGGAACGATCGGGGGGTGGTGGTGCGTAGCGGATACCATCGGCGAGCTGCGCAATGGAATCAGCCGACATGCCGCGCTCGAGCCGCAATGCGCCGAAGAGAATTGCACGGGGCGTTGACGCCCCCATCAGGTAAGCTGCCGAGCTCCGCCGCCGCAGCGCGTCGAACACCAATCCGCCGATGGCAGCGCGGTCCCCGGACCCGGCAAACCGATGGGCGAGCCCCCAGTCCTTCAAGGCATCGCTCGCCGGCCGGCGGCGATCCTCTATATCCGCCAACACCTCGATGGCTGCGGAAAGGCGCGCTCCAGGGGTCATTGCGGGTTGATCACGACAGGCATCGCGGAGATGAACCACATCACGAGCCGGAAATGCAACCCGTATGTCGGAGGTTCGACCCCCCCTCCCCTGCTAAAAATCACGCAATCAGATC
>JASHYD010001196.1 GCA_030043175.1 Xanthobacteraceae bacterium
CGAAGCGCCTCGACAACGGCAATGGGAACGGGTGTACTCATGTCGTTGTAAGCTGTTTCTAGAACCAAGTGTTCATTATTTGTTCTCGCCGTGTCGGGTTGTCAATGGACGCGGCATTCTTCAACGATTGTGCAACGCCGAGTGCTAGAGATTCTCGCCCGCAAGCCGCGCGGCGTTACTGGGGCGATCTGCTTGTATTCGCAGATGGGTTTGACATGAACGCGCCGCTGTCGTTGGCGAGTCAGTCGAGGCTCGCGATCGAGGTCGTCCGCTTCTGGATCGCGATCCAAGCACGAAGAGCGATTGAATGGCGGCGACTACCGCGCTCTATGACCTGAGGCCACCGGACGCGGCCGTTCAGCCTGCCGCCGCATGCTGGACCGGGCGAGCCGGATGTTGGGGCGATTGCCGCCGAAGCGACTTCTAATGCACCGCACAATTCCAATAGTCATGCGGTTCTCTGTGGTCATCTTGCACCGGGCATCTGGCCGCCGTAAGTCCGCCGGTCCATGTGATCCAAGCCGGCAAGCGGCTCGCAGAACGAAAACGACCCGGTGTCAATCAACGCGTATTCGCAGGCGTAGGTAGATCGCCCCGCTCACAGTAAGGCTAAAAGAAAAATCGAGGGGCAGCACTCAATATCGTCTGAACAGTCCCACCAGTTTGCCCTGGATTCGCACCCGGTTCGGCGGGAGGATTCGCACCTCATAAGAGGTATTGGCGGGTTCCAGCGCAATTGACGCGCCGCGGCGCCGGAAACGCTTTAAGGTCGCCTCCTCTTCGTCGATTAGTGCGACCACGATGTCGCCGGTATCCGCGCCGTCGCTTTTCTTGATCAGGGCAATGTCGCCATCCAGGATGCCGGCATCGATCATCGAATCGCCGCGCACCTCCAGAGCGAAATGCTCGCCCGCGGAGAGCAGATCCGCCGGCATGTTGATCACGTTGCTCTTGTTCTGGATCGCTTCGATCGGCGTGCCGGCAGCAATGCGTCCCATCACCGGGACGGCGACCGGCCGGGTATGATCCTCGTCCGGGGACGGCGTGCGGACCCGTCCGAGATTGCCTTCGATGACATTCGGCACGAAGCCGCGCGACCGGCCATTGGTGACGCCGTGGCTGACTGATTCCGGCAGCTTGATCACCTCGATGGCGCGCGCCCGGTTCGGCAGGCGGCGGATAAAGCCCCGTTCCTCCAGCGCCGTAATCAGGCGGTGGATACCCGATTTTGAGCGCAGATCGAGAGCCTCCTTCATTTCGTCGAACGAGGGCGGTACTCCTGCCTCCTTCAATCGCTCGTGGATGAAGCGCAAGAGCTCGTATTGTTTGCGAGTCAGCATTTCTCAAGCCCTCCCCCGGTTTTTCCGATCGCCACAGGCCGCCCAAAACAAATCATGAACGGACAGTATCCGTTCCATATGTGTTCTGCAACCATTTAATTTCCGGTGAACAACGCTGTCAAAATTCAAGATGGATGATGTCGCAAGGTGCGCCCGGTTCCGCAGCCGTGGCGAAGGGCTCGCGAATGATCAAGCAATCGGCGCGGGCGAGTGTGACCTGCAGGGAGCTGTCCTGCTTGCCAAAGGGGTCAACCACCGTCCTGCCGTCCGGCGTGGTTGTGAGGGTGGCTCGCATATACTCGGCGCGCCCATCGTTGGCGCCTAGCGCGCGGCCGAGCACGGCGCGTGCCGTAGGCAGCGAGATATCCTTGCGTCCGGCGAGCTTGCGCAGCAATGGCACCAGAAACAGCACTGCGCAAACGAAAGACGACACGCTATTGCCGGGCAGCCCCAGTACGCTCATCCCTTCCAATCGTCCATGCATGAGGGGTTTGCCGGGACGCATTGCGACGTTCCAGAACGACAGCCCCACGCCCTCCGACACAAACGCCCGCTGGACCAAGTCATAATCCCCGACCGATGCCCCCCCCGTCGTGACCAGCACGTCGGCGCCCGCAGCCCGGGCGCGCCGCACCGCCGCGACAGTCGCGTCGAGACGGTCCGGGACGACCCCCAGATCGAGCGCTTCGGTACCTTCGCGGTTACCAATTGCCATCAGGGCAAAGCTGTTGGAAGAAACGATCTGGCCCGGCGCCGGAGGGGTGCCCGGCGCCACCAGTTCATCTCCGGTGGCGAGCACCGCCATGCGCGGGCGGCGGTGGACCGGCACGGTCGCGTGGTTCATCGCGCCGGCTAGCGCGATGTCGCGCGCGGTGAGAGGACGCCCCGCGGCGAGCAGTGCTGCGCCGGCGGTGAAATCGAATCCTTCCGGGCGAACGTAGCGGCCCCTGCTTTCCGCCCGTTTGATGGCGACCACGTCACCTTCGCGCGTGGTGATCTCCTGGATCACCACCGTGTCCGTGCCGCGCGGCATCACCCCGCCGGTGAAGATCCGGGCCGCCTCGCCGGGGCCGATCTCGCGATCGAACGGGCGTCCCGCCGCGACCTCGCCGACCACGGTGAGATGCACCGGCGCTGTCGCCACGTCGCCCGCGCGCACCGCATAGCCGTCCATGGCCGAGACGTCGGCCGGCGGTTGAGTGCGCAGCGCCACGAGATCGCTGGCGAGCACGCGGCCGCACCCGTTAACGAGGGCGGCCGGCTCCGCCGGCAACGGCGCCACGTCCGCCAGCACGAGCGCCAGAGCCTCGGCGACCGAGAGCATAGCCACGGCTAGGTTCCCTCAGCCCGGTAATGGCCGGATTTCCCGCCGGTTTTCTCGATGAGCCGGATCATCTCGATGGCGACGCCGCGCTCGACGGCCTTGACCATGTCGTAGACCGTGAGGCACGCGACCGACACGGCGGTGAGCGCTTCCATCTCGACGCCGGTCTGCCCCGTGACCTTGACGGTAGCACGCACCGCAAGCCCGTTGCGTTCCGGCGCGATGTCGATTTCGACCTTGGTGATCGCGAGCGGATGACAAAGTGGAATGAGTTCATGCGTCTTTTTCGCCGCCATGATGCCGGCGATGCGGGCTGCGCCGAGCACGTCGCCTTTCTTGGCATTGCCGGAGCGGACGAGATCGAGCGTCGCCGGGCTCATGCGCACGAAGCCGGCCGCGACCGCGACACGTTCGGTCGCGGGCTTTGACGATACGTCGACCATGCGGGCGCTGCCGCCGCGATCGATATGGGTGAGCGCCTTCGCCACGGCTCAGCGCGCCAGCGTCGTGCGCGCCGGTTCGCGGGCAAGGAGCGCCCGCGTCGCCCCCGCCACGTCGGCCTGCCGCATCAGGCTTTCGCCGACCAGGAATGTCGAAATGCCGCCGGCTGCCAGTCGCGCCATATCGGCCGGCGTGAAGATGCCGCTTTCGCCCACCACCACGTGATCGCGCGCGGCCATCGGGACGAGACGCTCGGCGACGTCAAGCGAAGTGACGAATGTCTTGAGGTCACGGTTGTTGATGCCGATGAGTCGCGATGTCAGGCGCGAGGCGCGCGCCATTTCGGCTTCGTCATGAATTTCGAGGAGCGCGTCCATGCCGAGCGCGAAGGCTTCGGCCTCGATCTCCCGCGCGGCGCCGTCATCGAGCGCCGCCATGATGATGAGGATGCAGTCAGCGCCGATCGCGCGCGCCTCCGCCACCTGATAAGGGTCGTACATGAAGTCCTTGCGCAGGACCGGGAGCCGGGTGGCGTGGCGCGCCGCGGTCAGATGCTCCGGCGCACCTTGGAACGAGGGCGCATCGGTCAGGACCGAGAGGCAGGCGGCGCCGCCTGCTTCATAGGCCCGCGCCAGCACCGCCGGATCGAAGTCGGTGCGGATCAGGCCCTTGGACGGGCTCGCCTTCTTGATCTCGGCGATGAGGGCGTATTCGCCGGCTGCGATCCGCCGTTCGATCGCGGCCAGAAAGCCGCGGGGTGGGGAGGCGGCCTTGACGGCGGCCTCAATCGCACTGCGCGGGCGCACGCGCTTCGCCGCCGCGATCTCCTCGCGTTTGTAGGCTTCGATGCGGGCGAGAATGTCGACCATAAGTTTGGATAGCGGCGTATGCGGTGTGAGTCCACAACATTGGAGGGGACGCCCAGGCGGCGTCCTCAAACGTCGGCGCCCGCAACAGCGACGGCGGTTGCCCGGCCTGCTCCCCGGCTGTCGCCGACCGGATCGGTTACTTTCTAAGTCCGCGGGGCGACCAGGAGGGTCGTAGCCCGCGGACCATCAGCCCGGTTGGGATGGATTTAACATCTTGTGCGACAGCAGATGCACACGACAATTGTAGGCCAAATCGGTGAATCATGCTTGCAGACGGCCGGTTAGAGGCGCGGCCCGGTGCCACCCTTTGCTCTCATTGATCCGCCCGGCCATTCGAGACAGCAATCAGCCGGTCGAGGCAGGCCTCGGCTGCGCCGGAATCGATGGCGTGCTCGGCGAGCCGCATGCCGTCGTAAAGCATCTTCGCTTTCGCCGCGACCATCAGCGCGGCGGCGGCGTTGAGTACGGCGACGTCCCGATAGGGGCCCTTGCCGCCTTCGAGCACCGCCTTGAGGGCCACCGCGTTAGCCGTGGCGTCTCCGCCGCGCAGCGCTTCCGGCTTGACGCGCGCGATTCCGAGGCTTTCAGGCTCGATCTCAAACGTCCTCACCTTGCCGTGTTCCAGCGCCGCAACGGCGGTCGGTCCGGCGGTAGTGATCTCGTCGAGGCCGTCGGAGCCGTGCACCACATAGGCGCGCTCGGAACCGAGATTTTTCAGCACATGGGCGAGCGGCTCGACCCATTGGCGCGAAAACACGCCGACCATCTGGCGTTTCACGCCAGCCGGGTTCGACAGCGGCCCTAGCAGGTTGAAGATAGTGCGGGTGCCGAGCTCGACGCGGGTCGGGCCAACATGCTTCATGGCGGGATGATGCGATGGCGCGAACATGAAGCCGACCCCGGCGTTGCGGATGCAGGCACTAATCATTTCCGGCGGGATATCGATCTTGACGCCGAGCGCCGTCAATACGTCCGCCGCGCCCGATCGCGACGACAAGGCGCGATTGCCATGCTTGGCGACCGGCACGCCGGCGCCGGCGACGATGAAAGCCGCGCAGGTTGAAATGTTGTAGGAGCCTGAGGCATCGCCGCCGGTGCCGACGACGTCGATTGCATTCTCCGGAGCGTCGACGGTGAGCATCTTGGCCCGCATGGCCGTGACGGCGCCGGTGATTTCGTCGACCGTCTCGCCGCGCATCCGCAGGCCCATCAGCAATGCGCCGATCTGCGCCGGCGTCACCTCGCCGGACATCATGCTGTCGAATGCCTCACGAGCGGTTTCGCGCGACAAGGTTGCGCCGGACGCCACCTGACCGATCAGCGCCTTGATCTCGACCATGGTGCCCCAGTCCGCTTGATTTTCCGCATGACATGGATTGGAGAACTCTGCAATTTACAGCTGGCGGATGCAAGGTCGGAATAAATCATCACAATACTATTGGGGCCGACGGCGGCCCGAGCCCGCATTCCAGTCTGCTGCGATGTCGAGAAAATTCTTCAAAATAAGGTGTCCGTGCTCGGATGCGATGCTTTCGGGATGGAATTGAACGCCGTGCACCGGCAACTTGCGATGGGCGAGACCCATGACGAGGCGTCCATCGGTCTCCGCCGTTACGGTGAGGTCATCCGGCATGGTGCCATAATCAACCACCAGGGAGTGATAGCGCGTCGCCAGGAACGGTCCGTTGATGCCGCGGAACACCCCCTCGCCGCGGTGGCGAATCTCGGAGAGCTTGCCGTGCACCGGCGTCGGCGCCCGCATCACGTTGCCGCCGAACGCCTGACCGATTGCCTGATGCCCAAGGCAGACGCCGAACACAGGGATGGTAGAAGCGGCGGCGGCGATCAATTCCAAGCAAATACCCGCTTCATTGGGGGTGCAGGGCCCCGGGGAAAGCACGATCGCATCGGGAGCTGCCGCGACCACGTCCGCTGCCGCGACCTTGTCATTGCGGTGCACCACGACGTCCGCGCCTAGCTCGCCGAGGTAATGAACGAGGTTGAAGGTGAAGCTGTCGTAGTTGTCGATGAGGACGACCGATGCATCCATGTCACCCTCGCCTGGCTTGGACTGCGGGCATTTTGCCTCCTCACCTGCGCCTCGCAGCGCCAGCGGTCCTAAGGGGGAGTTCGGAACGGGATGGGTCGGCGGAGGCCGCCCACGCCTCCCGGTTGACACGATCCTTGATCCCAACTCAAGCAATGGGGGCTCTTAGCCGCGCCGCCCCGTCAACGTCAAGGCAGTCGAATTGCGTCGACCGTGCGGCAGATCGCGCCCGATCATCGATCCTATGCTCATATCCCCCGCTCGGGGCGCCGCCCTAGGAGCGAAGGAAAAAAAACATGGGATGACGCCAAAAGACCATCGGACTCGCGAACGTGCACCCACGCCTGCGGCCCCGCCGCGACGAGCTGGCCGGCCGCTTGCCCGCCGTATCGTGAACATTGCTGATGGACGAAGTCGTTCGGCGCACTCGAAGCGCTGACCAGGTCGATTTTGGAATGGAGGAGCGCAAGACCGCTCTGCTCGTTGCGACGTCGATAAGGCGATCAGCTTTGCTGATCGCATGGTTGTCAGGGCCGCCCATCCGGGAAGGGTCCGCGAAATCATCCGAATCGACCTGCCCAGGCCAACCTGGGGAGCGCGATGGGTCCCCCCGCGACCGAGTGCCGCCGCTGTCCAGGGCACAGCGGCGAGAAAACGAGTCCCGGGGCGAGTCCTTGCCGCAAGAATGACTTAATCAATACTACGCTCGCCGACCGTGCAGCCGTTCGCGCAACGGGTTGGGGTAGCTGGCGCGTCATTTGGGGAGAATCATCATGCGTCTCGTCCGCGCCTTGGGACTGTTTCTGATCGCCGCGATTGCCGGCGTATCGGAGGCATCGGCGCAACTGGTCTCGATCACCGTCGCTCCTCCCGTGCTGCCGGTCTACGAGCAGCCGGCAATTCCCGCCCCGGGCTATATCTGGGCACCCGGTTACTGGGCCTGGGGCGATGACGACTACTACTGGGTGCCGGGGACGTGGGTGTTGCCGCCGGCGGTAGGCTTGCTTTGGACCCCGGGCTACTGGGGCTGGCGCGATGGCATCTACGCCTGGAACGCGGGCTATTGGGGCCCGCACATCGGCTTTTATGGCGGCATCAATTACGGATTTGGTTATACCGGTGTGGGCTATGCCGGCGGCTTTTGGCGCGGCGGCGTGTTCAGCTACAACCGAACGGTGAATAATTTCGGCAGCGTCAACATCACCAACACCTACAACAAGACGGTAATCAACAACACCACCGTGACCAATATCAGCTTCAACGGTGGCGCCGGCGGAACGAGCGCAAAGGCGACGCCACAGGAGCTCGCTGCAGCCAACGAGCAGCACACGCCGCCGACCGCGGCACAGACGCA
This sequence comes from Xanthobacteraceae bacterium, assembly GCA_030043175.1. The sequence goes on from JASHYD010001196.1 coordinate 7,376, forward strand.
ACACCAAAACTTGGCCAGCGCCAACCCGGCGTTGCACGCTTCAAGCAACGGTGGCCACCCGCAGATCGCGGCGACATCGCATTCCGGTCAGTTCAGCGGCGCTGGGGTCGTGGGCGCCAAGACCGCCACCACCGGTCCTGCAGGCGGTAATCCGGCGGCGGGCGCAACCGCCAGTAAAGGCCCAACGGGCGCCGCCGGGACGCCAGGCGCAGGCAACAGGCCGAACAACGTCCCCTCTCACATCGGCACTGCAACTGGCACCGGACCTGGTGGAGCAGGGCCGGCGAAGCTCACCCCGCGCGGGCCGGCTGGACCCAAGGCCGCCAACGTCACAGGACCTGGTGGCGCGGGCAGGGGCGGTGGGCCTGGTGGGCCCAGGACGGCAAACTTCGCCAGGCCACCCGGCGGCGGCCCGCGTCCGGGTGGCGGGCCGCGCCCGGGCGGCGGGGGCGGACCGCATCCGGCGAAAGGTCCTCAGCATCACTGATTAGACCAATCTCAGTCGATCGCTTCGTTAGGCTGAACGGATCGGAGCGTCGGAGGGCGCGCACAAAGCGGGGTCCTCCGGCATTGCCTGAATCCCTGGTGGTGACCCTTCTCTCGTAGCGCCCTCCTCACCGGATGGTCCAACGCGTCTGCCGAGATTTCTGCTGGCTGGCGCACCGGGTTTTCATTGAGGCACGCGGTCAGGGACGACCGCAAGGTTGCCCATTCCGAAGGCAACCGAGGGGCGATCACGAGCCCACCGAGTGGATGGGAAGAGGCACCGCGCTACGCCCAGTTGTTCATCCCGGACTGAGGACGCCGACGTGACGGTCGCAGCGGGCGCCGCAATATCGGTGGGCGGCCGCCGATATTCTCGTAAATGCCCGTTGTGATGTCGATCTCCGGCGGCCGCTCCTTGCCGAGCGTGCACATGACGCCGGTGTTGAGTCGGATCGACCGTCGCTCTCGACCACGATGATGCGACGCGCGCTTAAGCGCGTTGCCTCACAAGGCCCACATTCGATTTCAATGGCCCTAAAGGGTTTAGAAATGGCGCCAAGGTTTTCCCCAGATTATCGCGACACAAAGTGCTGCAACGGACAGACGTGCTGCTCGGGCTGGTGTTTTCTCGCCGGTGATCACTACCTGCCTTCCCCACGCCCCTCCGGCGGGTAATGGTCATCATTGGCCCTGGTACCGGTTGCCAGGGCCAATGGCTTTCTAGGGTGCGGCCGACGCGATTGCCCGCTGCAGGGAGACGCAAGGTCGCGGTGCTTCCCTACATCGGCAGTTCAATCGTGCAGACCAGGCCGTCGGGGCGAAATTCGCGACTGACGGTCGCGTTCGGAATCGCGTTTTCGATCATCGCACTGCCAAAACCGGGTGGTCCCGGCCCATCTGCGGAGGGCCCGCCGTGTTCTTGCCAAATGAAGTCAAGGATGCGCTGGCCGTCCCTCAATCGCACGCTCCACGTCATTAAGATCGTGCCATTGGGCCGCGACAGCGAGCCGTGCTTCGTCGCATTGGTCGTAAGCTCATGCAGCACCAGGCCGAAGGGGGTGGCGACATCGATCGGCAACGCGACTGGCTCGCCTTCCACACGATATCGAGGTAAGCCTTCGGAGCCATAAGGCGCGAGCTGCGTGTGGACCAGCCGCGCCAAATCGGCGCCTTCCCAGTTCGCATCGCTTAGCAGGCCGTGGGCGGCTCCCAGCGCCTCAAGCCGGCCGTCGAAACGCGCAATGAATTCTTCTGCGGCGGGACGTGAGCGCATCGTCTGATGTGCGATCGCCTGAACGACCGCGAGCGAATTCTTCAAGCGGTGCGTGAGGTCGCGGTAAAGCATCTGCTGGCGTTGCTCCCAAGCTTTCCGCTCGGTGACGTCGCGCATGCTCTCGAGTGCAAGCTGACAACCATCGCCTGGTTCGAGCTGTATCACAGCTTCGACGGTCAAAACCCGTCCGTCTTTTGTTTGATGCAAGAGCTCACCGCTCCAAATTCCTTCCTGACGCAATTTGTTCGCCACTTCTTGAAAAGAGGAACCCGGCACCTCGGTCTTAAGAAGCTCTTCCTTGTGCCTGCCTATCGCCTCCTCACGCGTATAGCCGTACAGCTCCTCGCAGCCGCGATTCCATTCGAGGATCACGCCGTCGAATTCCCATACGAAAATGGGTGCTCGCGAAAGCTCCACCAGAAGTTTCTGCCGAAGCAACTGGCGTTCGCTCTGCCGCAGCGTCTCCTCCATGTGACGCCGCTCCGTAATATCGACGAATGTGATGACCACGCCATCGATCTTGTTATCGACGGTGCGGTACGGACGCATGCGCATATCGATCCACTGATTGCTGCGGCTATGGAGTTCCTTGCGGAGCGGCACCAGGTCGGACAGCACTTTGCGGACGTCCTGGATCAATTCGGTATATTCGAGTTGATGCGAGAAATCAGAGATCGGCCGCCCTTCGTCGCTTGCCGTGATGCTGAAGATATCGGTTGCGCGCTCGGTGAAGCGCTTGATGCGCAGACGAGAATCCAGGAACAGCGTGCCGAAGTCGGTCGCAGCGAGAAGATTTTGCAGGTCGCTGTTAGCCCGTGAAATCGCTTCCAGCTTCAGTTTGAGCTCGGTGTTGACGGTTTGCAGCTCCTCGTTGATCGACTGCAGCTCTTCCTTGCTGGTTTCCAGCTCCTCGGAGGTCGAGCGGTACTCCTCGTTGATCGACTGCAGTTCCTCGTTGGCGGCGCGCAGCTCCTCATTGGCCGCGTCGGATTCCTCTCGCACGGTCCGCAGCCGCGCCTGAGTGAGTTCCAGCTCCTGACGCAGACGGCGTACAACTTCATTGGTCGCCTGTTCCGTCTCGGCCGAAATGAACCTTTCGTCGATGGCCTCGCCCTCAATGAACATTACCAAGGCGTGAAGCATTTCGGCCGCGTCGGTCACTCCTGTGATCTGCAGGTGGACCCGATGCGGCGCACCGTTGAAATGCACCATGATCGGTAAGGTCAGGGTAGGCTGGCGCTGCTCGAAAAAGCGGTGCAGGGCCGACCTCAGCTCGAAGCGGAATTCGGGTCTCGCCAGATCGACCGCATCACCGCTCAAGGATCCTCCAGAGGGCTGAAGGTATCGACCGGCGTTTTCCGACAGATGGACTACCCTATGCATCGGATCGACGAGAATGCTGGGGGGCGCGACTTTTTCCAAAACGCGACGGTGAAGCGCCGCTTCGCTGAGAGCGACGCTCGGGCTCACGTGCCGCCCGACGAGAGCGGCCTGGTCGCGCATGGTGACTGGCCCGAGCAAACGCGGCAACAGGCGCGGCTTGTCGCCCGTTTGGACGATTGAGTTGTAGATGCGGGCGTTGCGGTCGATGGTGCGGAACAGTCCGGGCGGGTTGTCGGCGGTCTCGGATGCGCCGAGCAGGAGAAAGCCACCGGGATTGAGCGCGTAGTGGAAGGTGCTGCACACCTGTTCCTGCAGGTCTCGGTCGAGGTAGATCAGGACATTGCGGCAGGAAATCAGGTCGACGTGGGAGAACGGCGGGTCTTTGAGCAGGTCATGCATTGCGAACAGAATTGTATCGCGCAGCTCCTGGCG
>JASHYD010001197.1 GCA_030043175.1 Xanthobacteraceae bacterium
GATATCGAGAGGATCGGCATCATAGCCGACCTCAAGTTCTTCGGTCGCGCTGCCGGAGTCGGGATTGGTGACCGAGAGCACCAGGCGCCCGGCCGAAAGCGCGAGCTTGACGGCGCGGCCGCGCTCGTTCGAGACCGTTGACACCCGATCGACCGCCTGCTCGAAATCCCTCTTGTCGACCTCAAGCAGCTTGTCGTTGCCGAGCGGAATCACCCGGGTATAGTCCGGAAACGTACCGTCGATCAGCTTTGAGGTCAGGACGACGCCGTCCAGCGTGAGACGGATTTTCGATTGCGATAATTCAATCACAATTTCGCCTGTGGTGTTGTCGATCAGCCGCTGCACTTCACCCACCGTCTTGCGCGGAACGATGATGCTTGGCATGCCCTCGGCGCCAGGTGGCGCCGCAAGCTCGACTTGGGCCAGCCGATGGCCGTCGGTCGCAACCGCGCGCAACATCAAGTGGTTGCCTGCGCTAACCGCATGAAGATAGATGCCGTTGAGATAATACCTGGTCTCTTCGGTGGAAATTGCAAACTGGGTTTTGTCGATCAACCGCTTAAGCTCGGCAGCGCCAAGCGTGAATTTGTGGGTGAGTTCGCCTGCCGCAAGGTCCGGGAAATCACTCTCCGGCAACGCCTGCAGGGTGAACCGCGAGCGCCCGGCACGGATCGACATCATGGCACGGTCGCCAGACGACTCCAGCACGATCTGGGCGCCCTCCGGCAGCTTTCGGACGATCTCGTAGAACGTATGCGCCGGCACTGTGGTGGCGCCGCCGGGATTGACTTCCGCTGCCACGGTTTCGATGACTTCAAGGTCGAGATCGGTGGCCTTCAAGGAAAGCTCGGTGACGTTGGAGCGCAGCAGCACATTGGCGAGAATAGGAATCGTGTTGCGACGCTCGACCACGCGATGCACATGGGATAGCGACTTGAGCAAATCGGCGCGTTCGACCGTAACCTTCATGCGGAACCCCGCTTACATGGCACATAGCTCCCGGGCGCCAAAGCGGTGCAGCCCTGTCGCCAGGACATCATATCGGAAACTGCCGTGCCAGTGTCGATTCGACAAGTCAATTAGTCCGAACTTTTATTGGGGGACAAAACGACCGCAACGGATCGAGAAACGCAACCGGGCTCGGCGCACCAACCTAAGCCTCCCGGCACGCCTGGTGCCGGGTCCGGTTGGCGCCTGCCATCGCTCTGGCCGCGAGGCCTGGGGGCTCGCCGATGACCAATTTTAAGCCTGTTGCGCCGCAGACGGCGGCGGATTTGGCTGGGCTGATCCTCCATAAGGCAGGGGGGGCGAGGCCGGCAGTCATTCCTGCAATTGACCTTTCAGGACCTCGATTTCGGCAGCGAGGGTGTTGTCGACGCCTATCAGCGATTCGATCTTGCGCACCGCATGGAGCACCGTCGTATGGTCTCGCCCACCAAACCGGCGACCGATTTCAGGCAGCGAGCGCAGAGTGAGGGTCTTCGCCAGGTACATTGCTATTTGACGCGGCCGCACCACATTCGCGGTGCGCCGCGACGACAAGAGGTCGCTGCGGCTGACATTGTAGTGGCGGGCGACAATGCGCTGAATCTCCTCGATCCGCACCCTCTTAAGCTCCATGGGGCGGATAAGATCGCGCAACTCGCGCTCGGCGAGTTCCATGGTGATAGGCTGGCCGGTCAGCTTGCTATGGGCCAGCAAACGGTTCAGCGCACCTTCAAGATCGCGGCCGTTATGTGTGACGGTGCGGGCGATGTAGCCGAGAACCTGCGGCGGCACGTCGAAGCCCGGATGATGCGTGCGCGCGGCCTGAACACGCGCCGACAAAATCTCAAGCCGCAATTCCTCGCCGAGCAGCCCGATCTCGACCGCCAAGCCGCCGGCGAGCCGCGAGCGAATGCGCTCATCGAGGCTTTCGAGCTCGGTGGGAGGCCGGTCCGCCGCAACCACGACCTGGCGGCCGCCGTCGATAAGCGAATTGAGCGTATGGGAGAATTCAGCCTGGCTGTTCTTGCCTTGAAGGAATTGCAAGTCGTCGACCACGAGAACGTCGATACCACGCAGCGCGTCCTTGAAGGCGAGTGCGGTCTGACTGCGCAACGCGGAGGCAAAACCGTACATGAAGCGTTCGGCCGTGAGATAGAGCGCCTTGCGCTCGCCTAAACTGTTGGTCTTGAGCGCCACCGCCTGCAGCAGATGCGTTTTGCCCAGACCCACGCCGGAATGGATGTAGAGCGGATTAAACATCACTGGATCGCCGCGCCGTGCCGTCGCAACCTGCTTTGATGCCGCGTGAGCCAGCGTGTTGGACCGCCCGACCACAAATGATTCAAACGTCAGTCGGGAGTCGAGCGGCGAGCCGCCTCGTGCGTCCTGTGGAACGGGGCTGGGCGGAGAAATGGATTTGATTTCCGGCCGAAAGTGGCTGGTCTCGCGCTTCTCCAAATGGGCGACCGCGGCCGGCGGCGCGACTGCGAAAGGCTGAGCGCTCCGGATTGCGGCGGAGCGTACCGAAAGGTCGATCCGCGTGACCGCCGGGCGTTCGGACTGCCAACAGGTGAGCAGTCGCTCCACATAGTGGGACTGAATCCAGCTCTTCAAGAATAAAGTCGGCACAGAAATACGCGCGGTATTGGCTTCAACGCTTTCGAGCTCCATGCGGGCGAACCAGCTGCTGTAGACAGCCTCCCCGACCTCAGCGCGAAGACGCCCTTTAACACGTGTCCAGCATTCATCAGAAATCTCGGACATTTCAACTTCCCGCAGGAATTCTCGGCGTCCGGTCGCGGACGCGCCGATCGGTTAATCGCAGACGGCTCCGCACCTTCGAGGGCGCAAAGGAACGCCGCCGGTTTAAGGCGAGATACAACTCAGCCGATTCGAACGGAGAGAACCGAGCTAGGACCGATAACTTCCGGCCCTCACGCCGCGGTCAGGCACAAGGAAGCGGGTCCTGAAGCACCGCTCGATATCGCAGTGCCCATGAGGGCGTGATCGGGCGTACGGACGCAACCACAGGTCGGATGGTATTCATGATGCCCCCTGTTCCCAGGTTCATGCAACGCATGCGCAAAACGGCGCACGCATTGCACTGTGATTATTTTCCGATGCCAAACCGCAATTCGCGACTAAGGCGAAAGGCCCAGCCTGCGCGCATTGGCGGTTTAGCCGCTCACACTCTCGGGGTTAAATTACGCATCCCAAGACGAAGCACGCTTGGAAATTCATACACTGCGAACGCCAACGTCATGCGTCACTGAATGCTGCCCTCAGCGCAGCGGTGAAAACATAGACCGTGCGCCCGCCGCTCGCAATTAGTCCGTCGAGCGACGCCAAATCGACCACATGCTGGCGGCTGCAATCGTTACCCCACGGGTCGCTGCCGCAATGCGGAGACCATTGAATTGACGCGCAAAATTACATTTTTCCTGGATTGATATGAATGCCGGAAATGGCAAGTTGTGGGACCGGGGGTTTTTCGCCGACCGATCCGGCTGGAACGCAATTCCAAACCCCAGCCTCTCGCATAGGACTTAAAGCTTTGGCACTACGCGCGTTTTCATGCCCGGTTTAATCGGGTAACCCACGGATAGGTCAGGCAAAATCGGGCGCGAGTTGCAAAACCATGGCAAGCCCAAAATGCGCCCATAACGCATTGGTGACACTTTTATTAAGCTATTGTGCTATTTCAGCAACATTCTCGGTCAAATGTGACCACTATGTCGTGTAGAGCGAATTGGGAGTTGAAGAAAAAGCGAACGCCAAAGATCACGCTTTCGCGATCCCGATTTGCCGTTTTGCGCGTTGGCCCTCGGTAAGCCTGGCGGGAGAATTTTTGCGAAAACCGGAGGGCCGATTTCTGCCCAGAACGAAAAATTCTGAATTACTCGCCGAGATGAGCGATCCGGTGAGTTAATCGGGAAACCTTACGGCTAGCCGCTCTCTTGTGAATGACGCCGTTACGAGCCGCCCGCATAAGGGCGGGTTCGGCCGCCACGAGGGCCGCCTTCGCAGCAGGCTTATTGCCGGTCGCAATAGCGTCCTCGACCTTGCGCAGCGAACTGCGCATTCGCGAGCGGCGGGCTTTATTCACTTCCGTACGCCGCGCGATCTTGCGCGTGGCCTTCTTGGCCGATTTGGTGTTGGCCATCGATGCGTCCGATTTCCGTCCGTAATTGCGATACGCGGCGTTATCGCCTGCGCAAAAAAAGCAGCGGCTCAATCGCCGCCCGGGTGCAGCGCTTATAATGGGACAGCGAAGGGGCGTCAACGCCAGACGTAAATCTCGCAGACGTGCCTGCCCGCCGCTGCCCTTGGGCAGGGCAAAGGCGTCACCTCACCCCCGGAAGCGGCAATTCAGCGCGGACCTCCCCCGAACGACGTGCCAAACAAACCTTCACGCGACCCGTCTGGCCCGCGCCTGATCGTAGCCAGAGACAACGGCGGCGCGCTCGGCGGCGGACAGCGCGGCAAGCGGCGGCATCATCTGTGCCCAGGCGGGATCATCATGAATGTGAGCGAGAAGCGCCTTCACGCCCGGCACCAAGGCCCGGCCCTCGAACAGCTTGCGGATCGTCACCGCCGCCTCCAGGGCCGCGGCGTCGCCGCTATGATAGGCGCTCGCGCACAGGTCCGAGTTCACGTTGGCGGTGGCCGAGATGCACCCCGCGAACGCTCCGCTGCGGGCTTCCAGCAAAACGGCCTCCGTCGAAGGGAACACCCTGAAATTCGGGTCGATCGCGGCGGCCTCGCGCGCATAGGGCATGTCACCGGAGGAGTCCTTCAACCCCGAAATACGATCGCCATGGGCTGCAAGCAGCTGGCGAATGAGCCTTGCAGGCCACGGCACACCGGACAATTGCGGGTAATGATAGAGATAAAGCGGAACCGGACGATCCGCCGTCGCCGCGACGACGGCCGTCACATAGGATGCTAACCCGTCATCGGTTACGCTCTTATAATAGAACGGCGGCAACAGCAGCGCGCCGCCAAATCCAAGTTCGGCGGCATGGCGGGTCAATGCCACGGCATCAGCGGTTGCGGCCGCCCCGCAGCCAACCATCATGCGCTCGAGCGGCAAACCCGAAGCCCGATAGGCGTTCATAACGGCTTGGCGCTGGGCGGCGGTAAAGGAGGTGGCCTCGCCGGTCGTGCCGAGCACGTTGAGCCCGTCGCAGCCATGGTCGAGAAGGAAACGGGCAAGGGCGACCGAACGCCGGCAATCTGGCTCGCCAACGCCGTCGCAGGCGGTCGCCACCGCTGCAATCACGCCGCCCAGCTCGGGTTTCTTCATAGCGGTCTCCGCAATTTGGTCCGGATCAGCCGCTGATGCCGTAGGCCGCAAGTGCTGCCATGTTGACGAGATCGGTATCCTTCGCCGACAACCCAACGATCTGCACCGAACGGTCGAGGCCGACCAGCAGCGGTCCGATCACGGTAGCGCCGCCAAGCTCCTGAACCATCTTGGTGGAGATTGCCGCCGAGTGGAATGCCGGCATGATCAGCACGTTGGCCGGCCCCGATAGGCGGCAGAATGGATAGGCGGCCATCAGGTCCGGATTGAGCGCGACATCTGCCCCCATTTCGCCGTCATATTCGAAATCGACGCGCTGTCGATCGAGAATCCGCACCGCCTCCTGCACCCGCGCCGCGCGGTCACCCGGCGGATTGCCGAAGGTCGCGAAAGCAAGCAATGCCAGGCGCGGAAGGTAGCCCAGCTTGCGCGTCACGCCCGCCGCCTCGACCGCTATCGCGGCAATCTCCTCCGCGGTCGGCATTTCGGTCACGGCCGTGTCTGCAACCACGACGGTCCGCCCTCGCGCCAGCAGCAGGGAGACACCCATCACCCGGTGTCCGGGCTTGGCGTCGATGCAATGGAACACGTCCTCGAGCACGCTGGAGAAGTTCCGGGTCACCCCGGCGACAGCGGCGTCTGCATCGCCGAGCGCCACCATGGTGGTGGCGAAATGGATGCGGTCCTGGTTGATGAATCGCTGGCAATCGCGCTGGAGATAGCCCCGGCGTTGCAGGCGCTCGTAGAGATAGGCCGCATATCTGGCGGTGCGTTTTGACAGCCGGGCGTTTTGCACTTCGATGCCTTCACCGAGTTCAATGCCGGTGTTCTTGGCGGTGTCGCACACGCGCTCCGTGCGCCCGATCAGAATGGCGCTGCCAAGTCCCTGATGCACGAAGCTCGCTGCGGCACGGATGACCTGCTCCTCCTCACCCTCGGCGAACACGACGCGCTTCGGTTCCCGGCGCAATCGCGTAAAGATGTTCGACAGCAGTCCCGCTACTGGATCGCGTCGCGAGCGCAACTGCTCGCGATAGACGTCCATATCGACGATCGGCTTGCGAGCCGCGCCACTATCCATGGCGGCCTTCGCCACCGCCGGCGGCACCGCGAAGATAAGGCGGGGATCGAACGGTACCGGAATGATGTAGTCAGGACCAAATTTCGGCCGCGCCCCATAGGCGGCCACCACCTCGTCGGGCACATCTTCGCGCGCAAGGTCGGCCAGCGCCTGGGCGGCGGCGATCTTCATCTCCATGTTGATCGTGGTCGCGCGCACATCGAGCGCGCCACGGAAGATATATGGAAA
>JASHYD010001198.1 GCA_030043175.1 Xanthobacteraceae bacterium
GCTTGTCGACGCAAAAATGCCGGAATATCAAGTTGGTCGTCATCAAGCGGTGACTGTGCGCCGCTAGAGCGACCGCGGCTGTCGCCATGCGGTACGCTCCGCTTTGCGAAATCGGGCACCGAATCTGGGCTACGTGATTCGCCTGCTGGGCGGCGGCCTAGCGACTCCCGATGGTCAAGTTCGTCTTCGCGGCGCCCGAGCCCGACCTGGGCCAACCGCTGCAGCAAGGTGAGGCGGCGTTTCTCTGGGTGTTCAGTGGCGATCGGCTCTCCGCGGCGCGCCCGGTACTCGTTCTGACCGGGCAATGGCAGTTCCTCGAGCGTCGGCATGCGTGGCGTGCGGCCCATCGGCCGTTCCGGCTGCGGCGGGATGAAGGTTTTGGGGAGTTCAGCGCCCTGCGCCTCGTTGGCCGGGGACTCAGCGAACAAGCCGGGCCTGGCATTAGCCATGGGCCGGATTGCAACTTCGTCTCCTTGCGGCGCCAGGGCCGCGGCAACCGCCGCCGTGGCAGCCTGGTCGAGCGAAGGTCGCCGACCGGGCGTTGGCATCGAGGCGGGGGCACCCGTTTGAGGCTGTGGCGAGGTCGCCGGACGCGAGCCTTGCCGGCCCGCACGCTCGATACGGTCCGCGATTCGCGCGTTGTCGGCCTTGAGGCGTTGGGCAAGCTCGGCAATGCGCGATTCGTGGTGCTCGGCCGACTTTGTCGTGCTCCCCGGATTCGGCTGTGGCTGCGAGGGCGCCCGAGGCGACGGCGGCACCCGTGTCTGCGGCGGGGAAGCGCCTGGCGGCGGGGCGCTGCTGGCCGCGTTGATATCGACGCCGGTCGCGACCACGGACACCCGGATGATCCCATCGAGGCTCTCGTCGAACGTGGCCCCGACGATGATGTTGGCATCCGGGTCCACTTCCTCGCGAATGCGAGTGGCGGCTTCGTCGACCTCGTAAAGGGTGAGGTCCTTGCCGCCGGTGATAGAGATCAACACGCCGCGGGCGCCGCGCATCGACACGTCATCGATAAGTGGATTGGAGATCGCGGCCTCGGCGGACCGCAACGCACGCTTTTCCCCGGATGCTTCGCCGGTGCCCATCATGGCCTTGCCCATTTCACGCATGACGGCGCGAACATCGGCAAAATCGAGATTGATCAGCCCCTCTTTGACCATCAGGTCGGTGATACATGCGACCCCCGAATAGAGCACCTGGTCAGCCATTGCGAAGGCGTCCGCGAAGGTGGTCTTTTCGTTGGCGACCCGAAACAGGTTCTGGTTGGGGATGATAATCAAGGTATCAACGGTCTTCTGCAGCTCCATAATGCCGGCATCGGCGAGCCGCATGCGGCGCTGGCCCTCGAAGTGGAATGGCTTGGTGACGACGCCCACCGTGAGAATGCCGAGATCGCGGGCCGCCTTGGCGACCACCGGCGAAGCGCCCGTCCCGGTACCGCCTCCCATCCCGGCGGTGACAAACACCATATGGGCGCCTGCCAAGTGATCGCGGATCTCGTCGATCACCTCCTGGGCGGCGGTACAGCCAACATCCGGGTGCGAGCCGGCGCCGAGGCCCTCGGTGGCCTGCACGCCCATCTGAATGATACGTTCGGCACGCGAGGTGGTGAGAGCCTGGGCATCGGTGTTGGCGACCACAAAATCGACTCCCTGGAGGCCAGCAGAAATCATGTTGTTGACGGCGTTGCCGCCAGCCCCGCCGACGCCAAAGACGGTGATTCGCGGCTTCAGCTCACGGATGTCGGGAATTTTCAAGTTGATGCTCATGGCTGCCTCTTATGTGCGCGGGCGAATCCGCCCGCGTCTGCCGCGCGAAATCGCGCCCCTTCTCCCCTCCGCAAGCGGGGGAGGGAGGCAGCGGCAGACTTCTGATGCTCAAAAGCTTTCGCGAAGCCATCGTCCGACCCGTGCGACGTAGCCGCCGGTCCCTGACTTGAATTGCCCCGTGTATCGCGGTTTGAAATGTTCCAAGTGGGCGAGCTGCGGATAGGCCAATAGGCCAGCCACCACCGCGAAAGCCGATCCCCTGGCGACGTCGGGCAGCCCCGAGATGCCGAGCGGTCGACCGATGCGGACCGGCCGCCCAAGGACGCGGGCCGCAAGATCGCACAGTCCGGTGAGCTGACACCCCCCGCCGGTGAGAACCACGCGGCCGTGCGGTTGCACGGCGAATGGAGAAGCAGCGAGACGGTCGCGCACCATCTCGAGGATCTCCTCGGCGCGCGGCTTGACGATGTGGGTGAGTTCGGCCCGCGACACGTAACGTGGCGCTTCACGGTCCTCGCCGCTGACGATCGGTACGGTGATCATGTCGCGTTCATCCGCTCCCCCGGCCAGCACACTGCCATAGAGCGTTTTGATTCGCTCGGAGTCGTTCACGCTTGTGCCCAAACCGCGCGCAATATCGAAGGTTACGTGCCGTCCGCCCACCGCAAAGCCGTCGGCATGGATGAAACGCCCGTCCGCAAATACCGCCACGGTCGTGGTGCCGGCGCCCATCTCGACAACAGCGGCCCCGAGATCGGCTTCATCGTCCGCCAAGACCGCCAAACCCGCCGCATACGGGCCAGCCACCATGGCTTCGACCATAAGGTGGCAACTCTCTACTCCAAGTAGCATATTTCTAACAGATCCCGTATCCGCCGTAACGACGTGCATGTCGGCCCCGAAGGTCGAGGCGAGCATGCCGCGCGGATCGCGCACCCCGCGAGCATCGTCGAGCGAAAATCCGATCGGGACGGAATGCAGCACGGCCCGGCCCTCATGGGCTGACCGGCGGTTGCCGGCCGCAAATACGCGGGCAATATCGCGATCACGGACCGCCGTGCCAGAAATCCTGACCGCGGCGCTCAAGCGCTCGCTGGCGAGCCGTCCGGCCGACAACGAAACGATGACGGATTCGACCTGGCATCTCGCGCTGCGCTCAGCGAGATCCACCGCGTGGCGCACCGCTCCTTCGGCCTCGACGAGGTCGACCACATTGCCGGCCTTCATGCCAAACGATTCTGTATGGCTAAAACCGATCACCTCGATGGCATGGCTGCGTCTGCGCAGTACATCCTGCGGCGGCTGCGGCCTGAGCCTGGCGATCAGGCAGGCAATCTTGCTGGTGCCGACGTCAAGCGCGACCACCAGGGCGGCCCGCCTTGGCGCGAGCGGGCGCATTTTCGGAGTGAGACCATAATTGAGCGGGCTCATACGTTCCCGCACTTTGGTTTCGGCAGTTTTTTCTTCGCCGCTTCCTCGCGCGCCTGATAGGCGCCGTCAGACAGGCGAACCGTGATGCGGTCCGGCAGCCTGAGATCGATCGCCGCGATGTCGCGGTTTGACAGCTTGGCGTCGCGCTCCAACCCGGCGAGCTGGTCCAAGGCCTGCTCCACACCGAATTCCGGCAGGCGGACGTCGACACCATTCTTCAGCCTGAGGTTCCAGCGCCGCTCGGCGACCAAAACGGCAGCACGGACGTTCGCGCGCAGCTCGGGGCGACGATCGAGCATCGCGAGAAATTCCCTGGCGCGGATCTCGGCGCCGACGCCGACCACAAGCGGCAGGTCCGCGTAACGCGCCACCACATAGGGCTCAAGCACGGTGCCATCCTCGGCAATGACGCCCACCCGGCCAGCCTTCTGCCAGAGCGCAAACGCCGCGCGTTCCGAAATGGAAATCGCCAGGCGGTCGGGCAAAAGCTTCTGGACGGTTGCTTCGGCGATCCACGGATTGGTCAGGAGCCGCGCACGGGCATCGACGACATCGTAGAACAGCAGGGAGGCGCGGGGCGTGACCCCCGCGGCCGCGAGAATCTCGTCTCGGGCGAGGTGCCTCTCGCCGCTGATTGCAACCGTCGCGATGCGGAACCCGATCGCATTGGCTGCCGCGTCGCGCATGTCCCTGAGGAAGTCCACAACCTTGATCGCTTGGCCGCTCTTGAGGGCGCCGTAACCGGCGCTGGCTGCGATCATCAGCGTCGCGGCCATGAGGCCAGTATGCCGGGGCAGGCGCGACAGGCGATTCGCCGCGCGATCGAGAAAACGCGCAAACCGGTGCCACCGTCCGGAGGGGTTGAGTTCGCGCATCTTGTGGTGGGGACTACGCCATGTGGCATGGCGGCGCTGCCAAACCGCTTCGCCCTCCGCGGCCTTGCGTAGCCACGGCGGCGCTCTCTCACTCAGCGATCCAGCGAAGCGTCCTCCACCATCCATTTAACCAGCTCTTCGAACGTCATGCCGGCGTGGGTAGCAAGCTCCGGCACATGTGATGTCTCGGTCATGCCGGGCTGGGTATTGACCTCAAGGCAAACCAAGCCATCGGTCCCGTCCATGCGGTCGTCATAACGAAAATCTGCACGACTTACCCCTCGGCAGCCTAGCGCCTGATGCGCCAACAGAGCCAGTCTTCGGACCTCTTGGTAAACATTTGGTTTAAGCGGTGCTGGAAGAAGATGCTTCGAGCCGCCGGGAGCGTATTTCGCCTCGTAGTCATAGAACTTCACCGCCGGCACGACCTCAGTGACA
>JASHYD010001199.1 GCA_030043175.1 Xanthobacteraceae bacterium
CATCGCGGTCCGCTGCGAGCGCACTCAAGAGATGCCGGGTGCAGTTGATCAAGCTGATGTTGTGCGGCGCATCTTCGTGCAGCACGGTGACGCTCGTATTGTCGAAGCGCTCGGGGGCAACGATGCCTTCGGGCAGCAGCGCATGTCGATCGACGAGCGCACGGCAGACTAAACCATGCGTGATGACCACCAACGTACCGCTCACGTTCCGGCGCCTGCTCACGATGAAGTCGAATGCTCGTGCGACCCGCGAGTGAAACGTCGGCCAATCTTCGCCGTTGGGCGGCGCGAAGTCAGGCCCAAATGGATTTTCGGTCAAATCGGCATACGGAACGCCGCGCAGGTCCCCAAAGTTGCGCTCCTGTAACAGCGGGCTTTCTTCAATGGCAATTTTAGAGCGAGCCGCGAGCGGAGCCGCCGTCATACGTGCGCGTAACAGATCGCTGCATACGATGTGAACGAAACCGTGATCAAGCAAGCGTTGCGCGAGCCGTTCCGACTGATGCATCCCGCGTTCGTTGAGCGGCACGTCGGCACGTTGTAGAATGCGCGATGCATTGCCGGCAGTCTCGCCATGGCGCACAAGTAAAATCGTCATGCCACGTATTAGCAGTATGCATTCGCATGGGCGAGCTAAATCCAGCTTATGTCGGCCGCCCATGTGACCCGACAAACCGTCTACCGGGCTAAGGGTGCTCTGCGGGTGCCGAGGCTGCGTTGGCAATGTGAGTTCGCTTCGGGTATGCGCCGTGAAGGGGGCGCTTTCCAGTGGGCGGAAGACCCGGGACGCGTGAATTGATGGCAACGCGAGTTGGCCGGCGTGCGCTACAAGGTGTCACGACCGGGCCTCATGATTTTTTCGGTCCCATGCCGGCTTGCTTGCCTGTCATTATTTCTCTTGAGCGAGCGGTGGTGACCACAAGAGCCTGCTTGACAGCGGCGCAAGGTATGTGGGTTGATCCGGTTGAAATGCGCGAGGGACACATATGGAGCTGATGACGAAATCCGACGCACGACTTGTCGGAATGCTCTGCTGCTGTGTCGGGAGTGTCGTGCTCGCTCCGGCGTCTGCACTGGCGGTCGAAGGTTCGCGGGTTAAGGCGGGAGCGGAGATCTATGCGCAACGTTGCGCGCCATGCCACGGGGAAGAGCTGAACAATGTAAGTGGCGGCTGGTCGTTCGATCTGCGGCGCTTGCGGCCAGACGAGCACGACAGATTTGTGGATTCCGTCACCACCGGAAAGGACAACATGCCGTCCTGGTACGGCATTCTCAATAGCGAGGAAATTGAAGCGATCTGGGCTTATATCCGTGCCACGGTCGACAAATAGCGTAGGCCCAGTGCTGGGTAGCGATCATCGTCAAGCCGGGTGGCGCGGACCCCGGCGGCGCCGATCGTGCAAAGGATGACGACAATCCATGGCGGTTTGTGCGCACGCGGCCGGCTCAATAGGGCCACGGCGAACCAATGGTGGGGCACCAGGAAAGCGAAATAGACGAGGCCGGCGAGGGTTGGTCGACTATTGAGGCTCACGAGACCGATGCGTCAACCGCTTACCGGGTGCGCAAGCCTGCAGTGCAGGCGCGTGATCTCGATCGGTTTGCACTGTGTGAGCTTGGCCCGAGCCGGCGTTCTTGTATGATTGACAAGATAGATTGTTAGTCTTGACACGGCCATTGGTTGCGCATAGCCGCGAGCGCGATCAGTCGGAAATCCTGACCGACAGCGTCCGGGTTGGCATCCATGAAGCTGCTGATCGCTTGCACAATTTGTTCAGGCGTCGCCGTATTTGGGTGACAAAACTTGAGATTGTCGGGCAGTACGCGGCTCACGAACGAGAGGGTCGCAACAATTCCCATGCAGCGACCGCCGATAGCACTTTGCGTATCTGATTTCAGGGCGGCCATGCAGTGTGGCAACATGGCTTGGGCACTTGCGGTGTCTTGGGCGAACGCAGCTGACACGTTCGATGTCAGTGCAAGCAACAAGATCGACAGCAAAAAACGCATGACAACCCCGCATGAGCGCTCAATCACCAAAACAGCATCCCAATATCAGCATCCTGGCTGTTATGCCAGTGGCGCGAAGGGCCGCCACCACCCCGTGCCAATGCCGACTTCCGACGGGCGGTGCGCCTGCCATGCTTCGGGCGGAGGCGCCTGATGGCTAGCGTTCCGGAGCCGAGGGGCTGGGAAGGTCATACTTCCGCGAGCGCGCGTTGAGTTCTTCGACCCGCTCAACCTTGCGCGACGTCTCCCGACTCAAAGCGCCTTTTTGCGCCTCCGTCATTCGTCCCGTGTCTTTCAATTCGGCCAGGGCCTTGTCGACGGCACCCAACGCAATGTTTACCACAGGCGGGGTCTGCCCGACGGCGATTCGGGCCGCCTTCATGGCGGCTGCAGATGCCGGCAGATTTGCGCCCCCAATGACGGCCATGAGCGGCTTCTTAATCATGTCGGCCGCCTTGACGTAGTCCTGCGCGGTTGGCAATCCGATCCACACGGCGTCAGCACCGGCTTCGGCGTAGGCCGCAGCCCGATCGAGCATCTCGGTGTACGAATTGTTCGGGGTGGGAGCAAGGCAGCGCGCGATAAGAACCATATCCGTCCGTGCGTCGGCCGCAGCGTGGATATTGTCGATCATCCTGGCTTTGGGAAAGACACCCGGAACCGAATAGGCAGTGGCGCGGTTAAGCGGCATGCGGTCATCGAAAGCCGCGCAGGCGATGCCGCTTCTTTCGGCCTGCTTGGCAAAGCGGTAAACATTTAGGGGCGTGGCGCCGAAATCGTCCACATCTGCCAGCACCGGAATATCTACGTTGGCGGCAATGACACTGTCATACTCAATAATCTCGGACACCGTGACGACCGCCTGGTCCGGCAGCGCGAGTAATTCCAGATTGGTGGCGCTGCTGCCGACAAACACGCCTTTGAATCCGTAAACTTCGATCAGACGAGCCGTCAGGACATCATAAGCGTTGGCGCAGATTAGCGGCTCCGGGCCATTCATCAATTCGCGAAAGCGTGCACCCATTGTTTTCGGTGCGGGGCGCGCCTGCGGCTCAGGATCAGCTGCCGAGAGCGGGCCAGCAGCCGCCATCAATCCCGACGCCGCCAGTCCGGCTACCTGGACAAACTCGCGTCTATTCGTAGGTCTAGCCATATCGCCCCTCAAAGGTTGTGGTCGTCGCGCTAAATCAACATCCTCTCGAACTAACTTGGTTGGAGCGGAATGTAACACGATTTTCTGGGGCTCGCTGAAGGGATCTCGAAAAATGCGATCCTGGCCGGTCGCATCTCTGAGAGTGAGCACGCTAGGATCGAAACGGGAACAAAGGGGATTCTCGACACAGCCGCTAACGGTTGACGCGTTGAGAATCAGATCGAAGCCGTATCATTGTCGCGTGCCGAGCCGCGTAGCCAGCAACGCGATAATGGGGCCGCGCTGGCGCATCGATGAGCACCGGCGATATCTCCGTGTTTCTGCGTCTGTCACCGGCGGCTGCAAAATTGTGCGCCCTCGATCCGCGAGAGGATCCCCGGCAATCTTTATTCCTAATCGCTTAGCGCACGCCGTCGAGCCGGCCACGGCTGTTGAGCTCTTCGCGGTGTCGGGATATTCCGCAGCCACGTCCATCTGGGCCGCGGCTGAGCGCGTTATTCGTGGCCCGCCTCAGTTCGCCGGCCGCACAATCGCAATCGAACGACTGGCCTACGTGGGCGTGAAGTTATCCGTCACAAAATGTGCCGTCGCCTTTTTCGTGGAGGCGACCCCTCATTGGCCGACGCGCAATTTCAACAAGGAGATTGACGCGCTACTCGCCCGCCTTCCAAAGCAAGCAGCGCGTTGCGGGGTATGGATGAACGGCGTCGTCAGTTCTTGGCGACGGCGGCGCTTTGACCGAGCCAATCAATGATGAGATCGGCGATCTGGAGATTGTTCTTGTCCATCATCATCATGTGGCCGTTGCCCCTGATGCCCAATGCGGGCAGGTACATGAACTTCGCGGTCCCCCCGGCACCGTTGATGGCCGCGACCGATTCGTTGCAGAGCTTGCGGCGCTCATCATTGTTGGGGCCGGTCGAGCCTTCCGTATAGTCGCCGAACACGATGAGCGTCGGCACCTTGCGGAAGGATTTCGATACGTCATCGGCGCTCAGCGGCCCGCAGCTGCCCTCGACATCGACGAAGGCGCGCACCTTGTCGGCATGCTGGCGGATGAGGTCGAGCCCGTAGGCGCCCGATTGAGAATGCACAAGCACGATCGCGGGCCCGGTCTTGTCGAGGAGCGCGCCGAGCGCCTTCACGGTATTGGCGCCACCGCCCGCGAGCATGGTCTCCGTATTGGGCACGAGCTGCGCGTAATACTGGTCCTGCGCCTCGACCGGGAACTGCCCCCCTTGGTAGCGGGTCGGATACTGCGGGCCGAAGCGGAAATTCGCGAAGGCGCGCTCGCGGGTAAAGAGCGGCACTGAGGGCAGGAGCGAAGGGTTGGAGTCCCGCCGCGCCCGGTTGATCGGGGTCGGATCGAAGCCGGAACGGCCGCGACCGACATGGTCGACGACATAAACCGGGAAACTCTTGCGCGCGAAATAGGTTGCCCAACCTTCGCGGCCGTCAGGCGTGGTCTCATAGGTGACGCCGGTGTGCCCCGATCCGTGCACCATGACGATGGGCGGCGCGGAGACGTTCTTCGGGATGCGGTATTGCACATACATCTGGTCGATCATGATGTGGCCGGGCGGCGCCGCTCCAGTCGGGGGCGAATCGGGAAACGCGGTCTCGGCCGCCTGTCCGCTGACGAAGAAAACGCCTTCGTCCTGGAGCTCCAGCGGGCCGCCGAGCGAGCCGGCAGCCGCTGCGGTGATCACGGCCGCGGTGAGGCCGGCGGTTAGCAAAATCATGCTGGTGCAGAGGTTTGCATTTGCGTTCACGATGAAAATCCTCCCAGGAGTTGCGATCCGGGAACTTTGCCCAGGATTGCACTCAGCGGTGTGCGGCCGCACCCACCGAGAAGCACTTAATAGCATGCGAAGGCGGCTCCGAGTTAGCGTCGATTCGGGCATCCGCGCGGCGCGCGCCCCATTGAGAGAAACGACCTGCCCGGTGTGGAGTGGCTGTTCCACGCACTCAGCCGCGGGCGAGCGGTACTGCCCAGCTCAGCAACATTGAGTTATAATTGCTTTCGGATACGCGCGGTGTTGTCCGCGCAATCAATCATAATGATGCCGGCGCTAGTGCCGAGCTCGCGATGGGAGGACCACATGGCACGCTTGTCCGCAGTCCGAATTCCGGGATCCTCGAAGGCACTTAATGTGACACCCGCTGGCGCCATCCGGGCCGCTGCGTTGGCGACCAGCGTGCTGGGGACGGTGGCGCCTTGCTGGGCGGCCGATGTGACGGCGGACCGGCTGATCAATGCCGACAAAGAGCCACAGAACTGGCTGATGAACCACCGCACCTATGACGGCCAGCGGTTTTCGCCGCTTGCCCGGATCGACAGGGGCAACGTCAAGAACCTCAAGCTCGCCTATGCAGTTCCGCTTGGTGGGACGGCGGGCAATGAATCGCTGGAGGCGACCCCGCTCGCCGAGAATGGCTTCCTCTACATCACGGACGGCTGGGGCGTCCTCTACAAGATTGATGGCACCTCCGGCGATGTCGGCCGTATCGTCTGGCGCATGGATCCCAAGCAGGAGAAGCAGGCCAATAATCGCGGCGCGACGTTTTGGGGCAATCTCGTCATTTCGCCCGCCAACTGGCCGGCGCGCATCATCGCGACCGACAAGGAGACCGGCAAGGTCGTGTGGGAAACAAACGTGTCCTTCGGCGAGGCTCAGTTGCGCATCACCGCAGCCCCACTCGCGATCAAGGACAAGATCATCATCGGAGCATCTGGCGGCGACAGCGGAGTGCGCGACTGGGTCGCAAGCCTCGACGCGGCAACGGGCAAGGTGTTGTGGCGCAAATTCACCATTCCGGCGCCGGGCGAGCCTGGCAGCGAGACCTGGAAGGGCACCAACAATGCTTGGCAGACTGGCGGCGCCGCCGTCTGGGTGACCGGCACCTACGATCCGGATACGAACCAGACCATCTGGGGCACCGGCAATCCGGTGCCGATGTTCGACCCGACTTATCGACCGGGCGACAATCTTTATACCAACAGCGCCATATCCTGGGATCCGGAGACCGGCGCCATGAATTGGTATTTTCAGTATACGCCCGGCGACTTATGGGATTATGACGAGGTCGGCACCCACATCCTGATCGACAGCGAGGTTGCCGGACAGCCACGCAAGCTCGTCACGCACTCAGCGCGCAACGGTCACATCTACACGATGGACCGCCACAATGGCCAGATCATCGGTGCCAAGCCCTACATGGAGGTCAACTGGACGAAGGGAATCGATCAGAAGACGGGCAAGCCGATCGACTACGACCCCACCAATGACGTTCAGACCTATGCGGGCGTCGGCAACCTCACGCCGGGCGCACCGCTCAAGCAGGTCTGTCCGCCCATCCAGGGCGGCAACAATTACTGGCCAAGCTCTTACAGTCCGAGGACCAAGCTCATCTACATCCCAGCCTTGACCGGCTGCCAAAATGTCGAAGTCGATCGGACCAAGCATAATGCCGAGCGCGGTTGGAATGGCGGCAACGCCAGCTCGGTCGGGCGTATGGAGAGCAACCTCACGGCGGTCGATCCGGTGACCCAGGACATCAAGAAGAACCTCCACTTGCCGTACCCGAACTTTTCCGGCGTGCTGTCCACGGGCGGCGGTCTCGTCTTCGTCGGCCTGATGGATGGCACGGTGGCGGCATTGGACGACACCTCGCTCGCCGAATTGTGGAAGATCAACATCGGAGCCGCCTTCTCGGCGCCGCCCATGACCTTTGAGGTCAACGGCAAGCAATATGTGGCGATCGCCTCGGGTACGGACCCGGCGAGTGGCAAGCGCCGGCGGGCCAACGCGCCGGAACTCAACGAGCAACGCAACGCCACGGTGCTGTACGTGTTTGGACTGTGATCGAACTCGGCGCCTGCGCGCCACAGCGTAAAGCGGCGCAAAGCTGAAGACGTCCAAGCCATCGACCCTGCGCCCCCATCGGACCCGTGTGAGTCTCCTGCCAGGGGGGCGCATGAAGGCTAGTCAGCCCCTTCAAGCGACCTGGATGCCGTTCTCCAGCCCGCGAGCGTTGGTGCGTCAACACGAGGTCTAGGTTTTTTTGAACGACCGGTATTTCGGCGTTTTCGGGAAGCAGGCGTGACGGGCGTCACGGCAGGTCGCGTCAACCGCGTCGGAGTGGATGCGGAGATCTTTGGTTACGCCTCCGCCAAGCCCGGTCAGTTCGGCATACGATGGGCGCCTGACGGGCATGCCGGCCTTGGAGCGTCGCTGCGCCCCACGGTCGATCTGGCGGCAGTAATTCCAGCCGAAATTAACCGGCGCTGAGCGATGAGCGTTCGCGATCGTCGCGGCATTCCTCCGAGTTCCATCGCAGCCTGCAACAGGCTTTTGTACTTCCCCGTGATGTGCTTCCCCGTGGGGACTACACCGGATCGAGGTGATCTCGACCAGGCGGCTGCCGGGTTCTACCCTCCGCCTGCGGGGGAGGCTTGGGCGAGGGCGGCGGCTCCACCAAGCGTGACATCGACCCGATAGGCGAGGCCGCCATCGGGTCCGGACGCCCATAGCGCCGCGCCATCGCCCGCGAGCCGTCCATGAAAGGCCGCCCGCTGGCCGACAAACAGCGGGCTCATGGCACGAGCCGCGCAGCCGGCGATCGGTCCCGGCAGATGGGGGCGTGCCGTCTCGATGAGCAGCAGGGCCGTGAGACCGCCGTTCATCACGAGCGACGGGTAACCCTCGATGTCGCGCGCGTATGGAAGATCGTAGTGGATGCGATGGGCGTTGAAGGTGAGCGCTGAATAACGAAACACCAGCACCGGGTCGAGTTCGATCGGCGTTGACCATGCCGGCTTGTCGGTCACCGGCGCGGCCTCCCTCTGCGGCGCGACGACCCCAACTTCGACCGCGGCGCGGTAGACGACGTCCTGCTCCTCCGTGAGCGCGAGGCCGGACGGCCCCCTGATTTCCTGCCTGACGGTCACGAGCGTGAACGGCCCGGTACGGCCCGCTTTCGGCTCGGCACGCGTCAACGTGGAAACGCGTGACACCATATCGCCGATCTTCAGGGGCTTGATGAAACTGGCTCGCCGCCCGGCAAACATCCGTCGCGTGCCATGCAACGGCGGCAGGAAATCTCCCGTCACGATGTGGCCATCCGGTTGCAGCGTGCTTTCGCGGGCAACCGGTGCAAACAGAATCGCGTACCAGCTTTCCGGTATTTCGCTCCCGCGGCGGAAGGTCGTCGGGTCCAGATCCAACGTCGCCGCAAGCCGCTGCACGGCGCCGAGCGTGATTTCATCCTCGTCGCGACGGGTGCGGCCCAACCAGCTCTCAAGCGCGATTGCTTCGTTCAAAGAACATCTCCTTCCACCATGTCAGAACGGCCACGAAGCCGAGCTACCTCATAGTTCTCGCCAATCGACATCGCGCAGATGCGCGAGAGATGTGTCAAGGGTAAGCCGGTCTCGGCGGTCCAGGCGTTAAATTGCTCCTGTATTTTTCGAAGGTCCTTTTTCGAACTCGGATTCTCAGAGATATCAAGGCCGGCGTCGTGCAGGCATGCAACGACATCCTTCGAGAGGACAAAACAGTCCTTGCCGATAAAGCGCAAAAAGAACTGCCCCGTGTTTCCGCCGA
>JASHYD010001200.1 GCA_030043175.1 Xanthobacteraceae bacterium
GGGCCCCGACAAAGTCGCTATCGCAGGGCTTTGAGATCATGGCGCGAGTACCATCGTTATCGAGCCCGTTTCTGCTTGGCTTCGACGAAATCGAACGGGCGCTCGATCGTGTTGCGAAGGCTGCCGACGGGTACCCGCCGTACAATATCGAGCGGATGGCGCGTGAAAACGGACAACCGGAACGGTTGCGCATCACGCTCGCCGTGGCGGGCTTCGCTCGCGAGGAACTCGATGTTACGATCGAGGAAAATCAGCTCATGATTCGCGGACGGCAGAACGACGAGCAGACGCGCCATTATCTCCATCGCGGAATTGCCGCCCGCCAGTTCCAGCGCACATTCGTGCTGGCAGACGGAATGGAGGTGCTGGGCGCCGATCTGAAAAATGGATTGCTGTCCATTGATCTCGCGCGTCCCGAGCCTGAACGTGTTGTTAAGACGATCGCAATCACCGATCGGGAATAACTAATGAGGGCCAGGTAGGAACTCGACAAAATCACAGGGTCGAGGAGTCTCGACAAGGTCACAGGTCGAGGAGTCGAGCATGATGAACAAAGATGGCGTCAATCCGGTCAACATTTCCAGGGAAGCGCTTGCGCAACTGGGCGATGGCGAGATTGCCTACATCAAGACGATCCGATCCGAGGACGTGCCGGCCATGTTTCCCCAGGCACCGGAAATCGCACCTGGACTGAAGCTGTTTGCGCTGCATGCGGCAGACGGCACGCCGATCATGATTACCGATTCACGCGAAGCAGCGGTTGCCAACGCCTGGAGCAACGAGTTGCAAACGTTAAGCGTGCACTAAATCGGAGCGATTTTCGATCGGCTGGACCACTTCGACTGACATCGCGACGCGACGGCGCGGGCGGTGTGTTGTGAGGTTGTAGGGGCGGGCGTGGCCGCCCCGCAAGGGCGTTAGCCAAACCGGGCCGGGACCCGGGCGACCGCAGGGTCGCCCAAGTCCCTTCTCCAAAGCCGTTCAGGGGTCCTCAGGAGGCGTGCGGCAGGTTACACCTCACCCGACCCGGACATCAGTACCGCATAAAGTGCCTCTGCATCTCGCGATTCGCGGAGCTTTTGGGCGATTTCGGTATCCCGCAACAGCCGGGCAATCCGCGCGAGTGCTTTGAGGTGATCTGCGCCCGCGGCCTCGGGCGCGAGCAACAGGAACAGAAGGTCGACGGGCTGGCTATCCAGCGCATCGAAGTCGATCGGTCGCTCCAGCCGGGCGAACACGCCAAACAGGCGTTCCAGCCTGGCGAGCTTGCCGTGCGGAATAGCAATGCCGCTGCCGATGCCGGTGGAGCCGAGCCGCTCGCGTTGCATCAACACTTCAAGCACTTCGCGTTCACTGCGTCCGCATATTGCGGCCGCACGGATCGCCAGTTCCTGCAGTGCTTGTTTCTTGCTGTTGACCCTGAGTGAGGGAACGACCGCCTGCGGCACTACGAGGTCGGTAAGCGCCATAAAGATCGTCCAAATCCGGGCCCCCTGAGTCGCAGAGGGCCCAACTGGGGGGCGGAACATAAGGACGGGTCCAAAGCACGTCAATAGGCGAAAGGCGGATTGCAACGCTGCGGGCCCGATGCGATGACAGGCGCAATATGGTGCTTTAGCAACGCCACGACTAGCCCCGCGCGCGCCCGCGCGCCCCCGCCTATCTGACCGATCGAGCCGACCTATGACAAGCCAAGATACGCCGACGTTACCTCGCCAGCGCACCGACTATTCTGCCATCATAGATCGGCCGCCGCTCCGGTTGCCCGGGCGTGCGCGGCTCGTCCTGTGGCCGATCGTCAATCTTGAGGTTTGGGACATCAGCCGGCCAATGCCGCGCCAGGTCCTGCCCGCTCCGACCGGCGCGGCGCTCCTGCCGGATGTGCCGCACTGGAGCTGGCACGAATACGGCATGCGGGTCGGCGTGTGGCGTTTCTTCGACCTGTTCCGCCGACGCGGCATCAAGCCGACGCTCGCCATAAACGCCCGCGTTTGTGAGGACTATGTACGGGTCGCGCAAGAGGCGCACCGGGAGGGCTGGGAGTTCATGGGTCATGCCTACGACCAGATGCCGATCCACAAACACGAGAATCAGAGGGACATGATCGGCCGCTCGATGGACATCATTGAGCGCTTTACCGGCAAACGCCCGCTCGGCTGGCTCGGCCCCGGCCTGACCCAAACCTATGAGACGCCGGAACTGCTCGCCGAGGCCGGCGTGAAATATATCGGCGACTGGGTGTACGACGACGAACCGGACATCATCCGCACCGCAAACGGGCCGCTGGTAACGCTGCCCTACACCGTCGAACTCAACGATATCGCCATGATGATCGTGCAGCACCACGAGAGCGACTATCTGTTAAGGCGCGCCATCGACGCGTTCGACCGCCTCTATGCGGAAGGGGCGCAGCGCGCCAAGGTCATGGCAATGGCGGTCCATCCCTACATCAGCGGCCAGCCGCACCGGATCAAGTACCTCGAAGCGATTTACGACTACGCCGCAAAATTCGACGGCGTGCTGCACTGGAACGGCGCGCAGATTCTGGAGTGGTACCTGAAGGCAAGGTGAAGCATTGTGTGGCGTCATGCCCACCACCGGGCGGCCACGGCCGCAAACGTATGGCTCTGGGAGCCGCCAGCAGCAGCCCGGTTGAGACCACCGAGGTCGGCGCTGCCGGTCATCCGATCCCGGATTGGCCACACTCAGCCGTCCCGAAGGCCGGGGCATCAGATCAGCCGCCCCGTCCACTCGCGCAGATCGGGAAGCACGTCGCCGAGGAGCGACGGCGGCCACGGGACGTGCAAGAGCTTCGCGAACAGGACGTAAAATCCGATCCAAAGCGAGGCGACGACGATGAGCGCCATCGGCCATGGTGTCTTGCCGGCGGTCGACATGTACGAGAACATGTAAAGACCTAAGGCGGGCATCAAGCCGATCAGCAGCACGCCGACCAGCAGCCCGACGAGCCACAGCGCTTCCACGAGAAGGCGCGCATAGACGGTCGTGTCCGCCAATTCGCCCGCACCGACGTCATGCGCGGTCTTTGCCGCGACAGCAGGCTTGCCCTGCAGTTTGGCAAAAAGAGCGGCAAGGCCCGCACAAGCGATGACGATGAGGCCCACCGCGGCCGCGGTTTGCGGCATCAGCCGTGCCGAGAAGCGCCAACCAGTCGCGCTCCAGAACGCCGCCGCAAGGGCCAGAAAGGCGATGACCCAAAGGCCTGTTCCGACGATCCGGTCGATGGAGAAGCTATTTGAGGGGGAACACGCGGCTGCCTCGCCGCTTGTGGGGCCAGAACAACCGTATGTGGCGTGGTCCTCGCCTCTGCCCGCTTGCGGGGAGAGGTCGCCCCCCTCCCTGCCGTCCCCCGCAAACGCGGCAGAGGACGGAGGCGGCCGCGTGGGGCCTCTCCACACGCTTTGAGTTACAAGTTTGAGCCTGCGGAAGGGCCCCATCAGCCCGCCCCTCACCCCAGCCCGTCGAGGACCGGCATAAACGCGCTGCGGCCAAGCGGTGGGAGGGACAAGAGACGCGCCAGCGAGCCGGGGCCTCCACATTCGATAAACAGCCTTAAACAGCGGGCTTGCCAGCACCAGCACGGTGACGGCAAAGATTGCGATGACGCCAGGCCGCTGCAGCCATTCGAACTGATAGCGCGCGACCGAGATGAAGAGATATTTTTCGATGAGCTTGCCGAGCACAAAGCCGAGAATCAGCGGCGCACGTGCCCAGCCGTACCGCTTCATCGCCCAGCCCATCAGGCCGAACGCCACCAGCAGCACAAGATCGCCGAAGCTGAGCGAGCCCTGATAGGCGCCGACAAAGCATACCGCGAACACGGTCGGAATGAGGATGCCGGCCCGCAAGGTCGCGATCCGGGCGAGCGGATTAGCGGCGAGGAAACAAGTGCCGGCGCCCACCACATTGGCGAGTGCGAGGCTCCACACCAGCGTGTAAGTGACGTCGAGCTGGGTATCGAGCAGCTTCGGACCCGGCGCGATGCCGTGTGCGAGAAAGGCACCGAGCAAGAGCGCCATCGACGGCGAACCCGGCACCCCGAACGCCAACGTCGGAATGAGAGCGCCCCCTTCGCGCGAGCAGTTGGCGGATTCCGCTGCAATCAGGCCGCGCACATCGCCCTTGCCGAAGCTCTCCGAGGCGCCTTTGACCATGCGCGCCGCCGATCCGTAGGCGATCCAGTCGATCACCGCGGCGCCCATTCCAGGCACTGATCCGAGCACGACCCCAAGAAACGAGGAATTGAGGATGAGCTTCCAGTTGTGGATGACGTCGCGCACGCCGCGCATCTGTTCGCGAAACAGGCCTTCGAGCCGCTGTGTCGAGCCCATATTGGTGCGCGCGATCGCCATATCGATGAGTTCCGGAACCGCGAACAGGCCGAGCGCAATGCATTCGATCGGCACGCCGTCGAGGAGATAGGTGCCGAACATGTTATCGAAGGTCCAGCGCAACTGGCCGGACTGAGCTTCGTCTCCGACCGCGGCGAGCAATACGCCGAAAAGGGCAACGACGAGCCCCTTGAGGATGTTGCCCTGGCTCACCGACGCGACCAGGGTGAGGCCGAGCAC
>JASHYD010001201.1 GCA_030043175.1 Xanthobacteraceae bacterium
GCGACAGCATCGGTTCCGCCGCCGCATGGTAAGCCTCGATGATCTGGGCTTTCGGCTGATCGTCGCACAGCCGCAAGATCAACCAGGCTGTCGGATTCAGGGTGTAGAGCTGTGGGTTCCCCGGCGTGAACACGAGGCATGCTGCCATTTCAGGCACTGGTCGAATCCGAACGTTAGCCACTTTTCTGTAGGAGGCGCTGCGGTAGGACACGAAGGTCAACCCCGTCGTTGAGGTGCGAGCAGAATGGATCGGGCGCATCCCAACGTCCGTGAAAGGCAAACGCTGTGGAGCGACATCCGCCGTGAGTTCCATCGTTTTCGTGGCAGGAGGGGCACGATTTTTCGACGTTGCCCGCGCGAAGCGCCTGATAGAGCGGGTCGTTGTGCCAAGTATCGAGAAGCGGTTTCATCCGGATATTGCCGAAATTCACATATTCGCGGAGATACATACAACCCACGGAATCCCCGAAGGCGTTGACAGCAGCGGCCTGCCAGCAACAGTTCCTATCGTTGGGATGCCATGACTGCATCACCTTGAATCCGTCGGGCGGACGCAGGTTCGTTACAGCGGCTTGCTGTTCTTCAATCGATAAAGCGAGTTGGCCCCAGGAGTGCTTGGCGCGCCCGAGTGGGTAGAGGCGCAGAATGCCAAGGCGCAAGGCGCCGAGCCTATGGGCAAGCTCGATCAATTTTTGAATCTCAGCCGCGTTTTTTCGATTCAAGATGACCAGCACATCGGTTTTGATGCCCGCTGAGACAAGACGCGCCACTGCGTCACAGGATCTCTCAAAGCTTCCCCCAACTCCGGTCAGTTCGTCGTGTGTCGCGGCGCGCGCCCCCATGATGTCAACAAGCACGCGACCAACGCCGATGCTCTTAAGTTCTGCCGCTAACTCGTCGCCGATCAGCGTTCCGTTCGTCCGCACGAACGTCATCATGTGGGGAGCGCAATGCTTCAGCAAACTAAGGAAATCCGGCCGAAAGAATGGTTCTCCGCCCTCAAAATAAATCTGAATGAAATTGTTAGCGATCAGATAGTTAATGAACTGCAACCATTCTTTGGTGTTAAGCTCTGAGCCGGCACCACCGCAGTCGCCGTAACACCACTGACATCGCAAATTGCAGGTATTGGTGACTGAGACCGTGATATGCGGGGGCGTCACATAACGCGGCCGCATGCTCCGCCCGCGTCGCGCCGCGGCCGCCACGCCGAAAACCCCCGTATTATCCACCTTTCGCCCCCGTAGCCCGGTAGCTCGACATGCAGTCTTGTTCGGCGCGCGGGGGCCGTCAAGCGGCAAAACGAGGTGCCCCTAGCGCTCCCCGACACACAGACCGCTAAGTTACCGAGCGGCTTCTCGACGCATTGGGATAAAAATCCTAACCGATAAGCGCGCGCAGGTGTTAAGATTGTTGCCCAACCAGCCCCGAAGGGAACGTACCGCAAAGGAAAATTTCGTAGCGGATTTTCAACGAATAGCAACTTCAATATGATGGACCTAACATATGGGGCCGGGACCTGTAGGCTTGGGGTGCTGTTCACCACTTTTTTTCGGAACAGACATGGTAATCGCGGCGCAGCATGATGGAGGATGATCTCGCGTGCCCGAGATGTGGTGCACGAGTTTTGGCAACTCAAAATTATTGTGCAAACTGTGGAGTCGATCTGCGCCGCGGCTCTACATATGGAGACCTGCTGATCACATCGGCAGCGGAACGTCGATATCTTACCGTTGTGTTTTGTGACTTGGTTGGATCGACAGCGCTTTCAGAATGGCTCGATCCGGAAGAACTAGGCGACGTAATCCTTGCATACCGCGAGGTCGCAGCCACCGCGATTACTCGTTATGGCGGCTACGTAGCCCGTTATGTCGGCGATGGAATCCTCGCCTATTTCGGCTACCCGCGCGCTCACGGCGACGATCCGGCACGGGCTGTGCATGCCTCGCTCCAGATCCTAGCCGGTATGCGAGCACTTGCGCAGACATTGGGACGGGCGAAGGGCATCGAAATCTCGGCACGGATCGGCGTCCATAGCGGGCTCGTGCTTGTAGGCGAACTTGCACGCGGTGAGGTGAAGGAACAGGCGGGGGTTGTCGGAGAAACCCCGAACTTGGCTTCTCGCCTGATAGAGGTGGCAATGCCCGACACCGCCCTCGTCAGCGGCGTCACGTATTCCATGATCAAGCACCACTTCGAATTTCGCGAATATCCCGCCACGCTGTTCAAGGGACTGTCACGCTCCATCGCTTATTTCGAGGTGATCGGCGCTCGCACACAACGGAGCGGTTTTGGCTTTGCTTCGAGCGCCGGCAGGATCGTGGACCGCGAAAATGAGTTTGCATTTCTCCAAGCCCGCTGGGGCGAAGTCGTCCAAGGGACGGGACAAGTCGTATCGATCGTCGGCGAGCCAGGAATCGGCAAATCACGGCTTGTGCGCGAATTTGCCGAGAGTCTCGTCGGAGCTCATCATCTAAGGATCGAGCTTTATTGCTCTCCATATTTTTCGAATACGGCGTTTTATCCTATAATATACTATTTAAATCGACAATTGGCAAAGTCGGACGCGGACAAGATCGAGCAGCTCGCAGAGGCGGTTGAAGCTGCGGGCATGTCTCCGATGGAAATCGTACCGATGATTTGCGCGCTACTGTCGCTGCCGCTACGCCCACCGTATCAGACGTCAATTACATCAGCGCGAATTCAACGCGAACGAACGATGGCGTTCCTTCATAATTGGCTGGTTCGGCAGGCTGCCGACCGCCCGATTCTTCTCCTCGTGGAGGATCTACACTGGTCCGATGCGTCGAGTCGAGAGTTCGTTGATTCGCTGATCAATCGAATTCAGAGCGCTGCAATTCTGCTGCTTCTGACAATGCGGCCGGATCTCGATTGGCGTTGGTCCGTTCCAGTCCACGTCTCGCGATTACAGTTGGACCGGCTGACGACCTTGCACGTTCACGAAATGATTGAAAACGTCTCGAGCGGAACGCGCTTGCCGGTTTTCATCCGAGATGAATTGGCCACCAAGTCTGATGGCGTGCCGCTGTTTCTTGAGGAACTGACCAAGGCCGTTGTCGAATCTGACAGGTTTGCTGGAAACGAGAGCAGTTAC
This sequence comes from Xanthobacteraceae bacterium, assembly GCA_030043175.1. Next base: position 3,116 of record JASHYD010001201.1, read on the forward strand.
GAGTCGCTGACTCCACCTATCGGTTTCGAGATTCCAACTTCACTGCAGGCCACCCTTATGGCCCGCCTCGACAACCTGAACGCGGCTAAGTTGATAGCACAGCGAGCCGCGGTCATCGGTCGGGAGTTTTCCTACGATCTCCTCGCCAGAATCCTCGGGACGCCGGCCGCCGAGTTAGACCATGCCCTCGCCCAGCTCGTTGATGCCGGATTGCTGTTTCAACGAGACCCGCTACCGCGTGCGAGCTACATCTTCAAACATTCGCTCATTCAAGAGGCGGCGTATCACTCTCTGCTCCGGGTCAAGCGTAAGGAGTACCATCGACAGATCGCCGAGATCTTGGTTTCTGATTTTGGGCCATTGGCCGACACCCAGCCTGAACTGGTCGCGCATCACTACTCCTGCGCTGAGATTGGAATGGCCGCCGCGAGCTATTGGCGTCGGGCGGCGGAGCTGGCCATGGCGAGATCGGCGATCGTAGAGGCCATCGGGCACATTAACAAGGGTTTGGCCGGACTCACGACGGTACCGAAGTCCTCGCTCCGTGCGCAGGAGGAGGTCATGTTGCTAATCGCGCTCGGTACAGCGTGGACCGCCTTGAAGGGCTACGCTGCACCGGAAGTAGAGCAAACCTACGCGCGCGCTCGCGAGCTTTGTGCCGAGCTCGATACCCCCGATCATCTTTTCCCGGTACTGCGGGGTTTGCAGAGTTTCTACATTGTGCGTGGCCCTTTGCGGATTGCACACGATATGGCTGAGCAACTTCGGCAAATGGCAGAGGCGGCAGGCAACGCAGTGCAGCGGGTAGAAGCGCATCGCCGTCTAGGCTGGTGCCTGTTTTGTTTGGGAAAGATCGACGCCGGCCGTGCATATCTCGAACTGGCAATGCAGGAATACGATCGTACTCGATCCGCGCAACATATTGTCATGTATGGGTCGGATCCTGCGGTTATCGGGCTCGTCAACCTGGCATGGCTAGAGTGGTTCGCCGGCCGCCCCGGTGCCGCGAGACGATACAGCAATCAGTCCATGGCACTTGCCCGTGAGCTCTCGTTTCCATTAGGGCTCAGCTACGCGCTAGGGATGTCCGCAGCACTGTATCAAAGCCTGAATGATCCCCAGGCCGCCGCAGAGCTGGCCGAGGAAACAATCGAGCTGGCCAAGAAATATGGGTTTCCATACTGGACGGCCTGGGAGACGAGTATCGTGGGGTGGGCTCGTGCAGCGCTCGGCGATGACGAAGATGGCATCAAGGCGCTCGAAAGCGGCCTCGCGGCCTACCGCGAGACAGGCGCCGAGTTGTTCTGCCCTCACATGCTGGGTCTATTGGCCGAGGTAAACGCGCGCGCTCATCGCTTCGACAAAGCCTTGACTTGTTGCGAGGAGGCGCTTGCAGCGAGTGCGCGAAGCGATGTGCACTTTTTCGACGCTGAA
>JASHYD010001202.1 GCA_030043175.1 Xanthobacteraceae bacterium
TGCGGCTGGTCAGAACTGCCACGGAAAGAGGTTTCGAACGAAAGTGGGTTTCTCTCAGCGCTCTTAGTTGGGCAGCCTACCAATCTATCATCAAGGGCACTGATGCTATCAATGAAGGCTATCAAGTCATTCAGCGCGGCACATCCTCTGCTGCGTCGAACGCTATCAATCAGCTTTCAGTGCGGTTCGCAGCAGGCAATGATCAGCTGGCTGAACTTGTGCGAAGGGATCAGGACCTAGCGTCAGAGAACGAGCGGCTGGATAAAAATATAGTCGAACCCTTTGCTGCCCATCCCGCTAGCATCCTCTCGACCAAGGTACACTACCAAGTCGCCGATGCGAAAGGGAGTAATGGCTGGTGTTGGCGGGGCAGCAGAAGGTCGCCGCCTGGCAGCTTCGAGGTGACCTGCGGAGGTACGCTTCACCTTCGATGGCTCGACTAAAGAAGCCTGATTGCGTTCTAGTTCCCCACCGGGCCGAGCCCGACCTGCAGCGCATGAAACTTCTGCCGAGTCGTTGTGGCCCGGTCCCAGCGCGGTAAGTTTCTTCCTAGCTGCTACGGCGAAGGCACAGGCGGAAGCCACGAAGGACGCCCAGCGGGCAGGTATCGTCCACGCCAAGGAAAACGACGCCACCGCCTACCGTGGGCGTTAAGCCATCGTTCAGCCGGGACCAGTTCACGTGCCGCCTGGTCAAGACCGGCGTCGAACAGTCCCACAGCCTGGTCTGGGAACGCTCGCGCAAGCAGACCTGACCGCGGTCACAGGGGCGGCTCCGGCCGCCCCGGTTAGCATGCTCAGCCGGTGGCGCTGTCGCAGCGACAGCCCTCATCCCGCCAGGATACGCGTAATGTTGCGCAGGTTGGTGAGCGCGTTGTCGCGCTCCTCTGAGCCCTCGGGCAGGTCCGGCAGCTCGTTCATGATTTCCCGCATAATTCCGAGTACCCGATTATTCCGAGTGGCTTCACGGGACGGCGTGACTTCCCGGTAATTGCAGGAGATTTGACCACTGATCGTTGATGGCTCGGCATAATTCTTTACGTGTGCAGGCTACTACTGTTCCAATGGACCGGGTAGTTGCACTCTAAACGCGCCCGGGCCTCTGCGTGCCGCCGGGCCAATGACATATAATTACTGGTTTGCGTTCGTCGGCAACGTGCTGGGGCTGGCGGGAGAGGCGATGGCGGCCAATGGCTGGTCCTATGAGGGAGACTGGAATGGAAACCGCATGTTCATGCTCGGGTGGAACACCGGGAACGGCGGTCAGGATCCGTACCTGGATGGAACCAGCGGGTCGTACATTTTCATCCACGGCAACTACGACTACGTCAACGCCGGGATAGCCAACTGGGCTTCCGGATACTCGCACACGCCGCCGAACTCGTTCTATCTGTCTTCGGCTCCGTCCTTCTTCAGCGCGAGCACCACGTGCACGTATGCGTGGCCGTCGGTAACACCGACCGGATCGATGCAGGTAGAGACCAACAGCTGCGGCGGCTCCGGCCTGCCCGCCAAGGCGCGCTAGGACGCCGGAACACCTTTCGTACAGCCGTACCCGCGCCACCCCGGACAGATGACGGCAGCCCAGTCGCGAGACCAGCGGTATCATACCATTTGGAAGAATTTTGAGTCGCGGTTCGATGCTATTCGACCATCCAACCGCTTACTGGCTTGATGATGATTCGGCGAGGTATTAACACAGTTTCGTTTGTTTGCTAGGCTCGGCTCGCCGGTCCACGGCCACTTGATCACAAGAAGTGTTCAGCCGGTATCGGCCAAGCGCGGCAGTGCTTTCCGTGAGTGCGCTTTTGGACCGTCAACCGTCGGGTGGCCGGTTTGATGCCTCGAACACGTGCAGGTTTATATTTATCGCTATTGTAAACCTTCGCCGCTAAGGCACTTGATTGTCCAGCTACTCGCGTAGTAATTGGGACCGTACACAAACCAGCAGTGGACCATCATGAACCTCAAATCAATGTCGATCGACAAATTGACGAAGCTTAGGGAGCAAGTCGCCGCCGCCCTTAGTGCCAAGGTGATCGATGAACGCCGGGCAGTTCAACACCAACTTAGCAAGTTGGATAGCCTTGCTGCGGCTGGATCGCGCGGCAAAGGAGTTCGAGGCGGCGTGCGGGGTGCGGTTGCCGCGAAATATCGCAACCCGGACAATCCAGCCGAAACCTGGGCGGGACGTGGGCTGAAGCCGCGATGGCTTGCAGCGGCGCTGGAGACGGGTAAGAAGCTTGAAGATTTCAGTATCACCGCGCCGGCAAAGAGGGGCCGGGCGGCTCCGAAGAAAGCACGTCGGAAATAGGTCGGCTAAGCATTGTCGTCTTCATATAGCCCGCGGGGCGGCGTCCGCCCTGACGGCGTGCTTATCGAGCGGCGCTGCTTCAAGAGTTGCCCATTAGCCGGACGTTGCCCATGAACGCGTTAAAAATGAAGCTTGTTATTTCTATTGCCCTCAGCCTTGCGTTGTCGTGTTCAATTGCTGGCGCGACCACCCTGAAGACATCACAGCTCGCGAAAGTCCGCATGAAGGGGCACCACCCAACGATGCACGCGATCGCGATCCAGCACATAAAAATCGAGACTGAAGGTTGGTTGAGAGATAAAGTAAAAGAGCCGAGCGAACCTGTGTTGACTACTGCTACAGGCGGTTCGCGCAAAAAAGGCAAGTAATAAGTCTCGCTTCACCCGAGTCGAAGCGGTCCGATCACCGTGAAAAGTGATAACTGAGAATTGGTCCTGGCCCGAGGCCGAACCTTCTCTCACTCAGCTTGATCGCTGCGCTTTGATGGCTTCCGCTGGAATATTGCGGTGCGCAGCCAAACACGGCGGCGATGAATTTCAGTTCTGCATTGAGCGGGCTCTGCTGCCTGACACAATGGTGCACGCTCAGGTTGAAATCGTAGGACTCTAATCCCTCAAGGGGTCGTAATTTGGCTGCCAGGGCAAGCGTGCAAGGGTTGTCAAGTCTCCCAGGTCTCTTAACAGGATCTAATAAAGGGCCTTAGCTCAGTGTTGAGGCATCCTAGGAGACAGGTTTATGACGATATCCAGCAGCGATTACCCTCTCGGCTATACGGAAGACGAGGCGCGCCGCCTGGCAGAACAAGGCGCTTTCCTAGAAGATCTCACAGAGGACGTCTTGCGGCGCGCCGGCATTCGGTCGGGCATGCACGTCCTCGATCTCGGGTGCGGCGTAGGGGACGTCTCGTTGCTCGCGGCCCACCTTGTCGGCAAGGCAGGCGCCGTATTGGGAATTGACCGGAACGCTACTTCGGTCGAATTGGCTCGCAAGCGGGCTGCGGCCCTTGGCGTTCGCATCGTACAATTTCAGGCGGCGGAACTTGACGCCTTCGATACCGCCCAAACATTTGATGCCGTGATAGGCCGATTTGTGCTGCTTTATCTGCCAGATCCGGTGGCGACGCTGCGCCGATTTCGACGCCTCCTGAGGCCTGATGGCGTCATCGCTTTCCATGAGATGGACATGGAAACGGTTTCGCAGGAGCCCGCCTCGGAACTATTCAACCGCGTTCGCTCGTGGATTCTCAGCGCCTTCAAGGCCAGCGGCGCGCAATTGAACATGGGAACCAAGACACTCAAAGCCTTCTTGGACGCCGGGCTCCCGCGGCCGACGCTGATCGCGGCGTCGCGCGTCGAGAGCGGTCCCGACTCGTACGTCTATACCTATCTGGCCGCCATCCTGCGGAGCCTGCTGCCCTTGCTGGAACGTGTCGGCTTGGGGACCGCTGAAACCGTGGCGATAGACACCTTGGCGGACCGACTGCGGCATGACGCAAATGAGCGCATGATTTTCTTGCCGCGCATGGTCGGCGCGTGGTCACGGCTACCTTAATTTCTCTGGAAAGCCATGTGCAGGAGCAGGCGCAACGGTGAGCGGCTCTCGGGACAGACCTCGACAAGCCAGATATTGCTGAGCTTGGCACCAGTAGGAAGCGGAAGTAGCAGGGCCCGGAAGTGGCCCGATCACCCCGATCGGGCATGAGTCGTGGGGTACCCTCCCAAGGTCTTTTCCAAGGGTTTGGCTGCCGAAAGGGTCGGCAGAAAGTACGATCGCGTTAGAAGCAATGAGTGCTGCAGAACTGCTGACGGCCGATCCACTGAAACGTCGTCGCACAGTCACCTGCCAGCTCCCTATAAGGTAGCGACGGCTGCTTGATGATGCCGATGGTGCTGGGTTTTTGGCACCGGCGTAGCACTGGCCATCAAGCAAGCCCTGGGAGAAAAACGAAGGAACAAAGATATTTCGCCAGGGTCCCCCCCTGAGACCTTTGATAGGTTACCTATGTAGGCTCGATTTCGGCAGTTGTTCACCAACTCTGTCAGAAAAGGCATATGGCAATGCCAGTATTTAATCGAATGAAGGCCGTCCAATACGCTACGCAATGGGCACTCAAGCGCAACCCAGACTTTCCGGATTACTCGTCGATCGTGGGAGGTCGTGGCGACTGCTCCAATTTCGTCTCCCAGGTAATGCTTGCGGGTGGCTGGCCCATGATCCTTGGACCGAAACGCCACCCCATCGTCTGGTGGACCGAACGAGATGTTTCGAGCAACTCCTGGGCATCGGCCGTGGGGTTGTTCACGTATCTCTGGTTGTTCAGCGGTGACCGAGTTCGCAAATGCGGCATTAACGATCTGGACTTGGGCGACATCATGATGATGCAGGTTCCCGGCTTTACAAACCCGGATCATGCGATGGTCGTTACTCAGAAACACGGTTCTGATATTTACCTCTCCTACCACTCGACCGATAGTTTGCATAAGCCGCTCAATGACATTCAAAACCGATATTCAAACCAAACTACTTATTACCGCTTCAAGGTAAATGACTCTTTCAGTTCCCCACCCGACCAACCGAGCCTCGAAGACTATCAAGACTAAATTGCACACATATCACAGCGGCGCAACGTTGGCTCCTCAGCGATCGGCGCGACCGAGAGCCAGGCAACATCGAGGGCGGAGGTGGTGGTCTCCGTTCTGGTTAATAATCAGACAAATAAATACCAAACACTCCGTCGATATTTCGATTGTTGACCGAAGCAAAACACTTTGTATGTTGAGATTATGAACGCTCATCGACGTTCACGAGGTGCCAGAACTTACGACGGTTAGTGTAACCATGATTTGCACTGCTCGTCTCTGCGCAGGCGGGTACACGTTGGCGCATACAACGGGCCGAAAGCCCGAAGGCCAACGCAAACCACCCACAAAGTAGGTTTTCTGAACTCCTCGCTCATCAGATGGGGATGTTCAGATGTATATGTATAAGTGTTTTGCTATTGTTTCACTACTGCTATCCGCTGCGGGGCTTTATTTCCTCTGGCCGGTCGCGCATTTCGACAGCGATTTGGGCTATTGCATCGTCTTCATGGTGAGTGCGCCGGGCGTAAGTCTAGCCACCTATGTGTTCAGCCTGCGGGATAGGATCGTCGCGCTCGAAAAGCGGAGCCACGAAAAATGAGCGCGCGCCAGACGAGCAGTTTGCCGATACGAGGCTATTCGAGCGGGTTGACGCTTCTTGAACTGTCCGTGGTGCTTATGCTCATTGCGGCGGTCGCGGCGGGCAGCATGGCGATGCTCACGGCATCTATCCAGAGTGGCCAGTATAACGAGACTGTGCGCCGCTTGCAGGTGATCGAGGCGGCCCTGTTGTCGTTCCGGCAGGCGTTTAATCGCCTTCCCTGTCCGGGCGACTTGACCGTGGTGCCCTCCGGGTGGTGGTCTATAAGCCACGGCCGTGACTTAGTGCCGTCCGTCAGGTACCCTGGAACTTTAACGTAAAGTTATTCGGTATCTTAGTTTATATTAACTAATTATTAATTATAGTATAGTACACTATACCTAATTTTAACTAAATTCATTTCGTAGGGGGTATACTATTATGCTTATGTATCAGCAACCTGGAGCCTTAGGCACCACGCTTCGCGCCTCCGTTTCCACCCTGTGTATATTGCTGTGTACCTCCGCTCCGGTACTGGCGGCTCCGCCCTGTGTGCAGGGTAACGCCGCGCAGGTGACGACGGGCAAGACCAACAGCGTCAAGTTCTCCTCGGCCAACAAGGCGGGCGACTTAATAATCGTCTATCACCTCTTTGACAATACCGGCACGGTTGCCACAACAGATACCTTAGGCAACACCTACCAGAGCTGCGGCCCCACCGAGGTATGGAACAACGGCAAGTGGTCTGCGGAGATCGAGTATGCGGCGAATGTAAAGGCGGGTGCCAACACGGTGAAGGCCGCATACGGAACGGGCATCGCCACGGCGACGACGAATACAAAATTCGGTCTGATGTATATTGAAGAATACTCGGGCGTGGCTACCACGAACGCCTGCACGGCGAGTGCGGGAAACAACGGCCACGGGGCACTTATTGATAGCGGCCCTGCAAGTACCGTCGTTAACTCTCTGGTCTTTGGCGGCGTAGGCACCACCGGCGTGACCAAAGCCGGAAAGGGCTTCTTCGTCCGCAGCACGGTGGGCGGCAACGTGATTGAGGATAATGTCGCCGCTGCGGCAGGAACGGCGGATGCCACCGGCACCGAAGACCCGCATCAGAACTGGGTGGC
>JASHYD010001203.1 GCA_030043175.1 Xanthobacteraceae bacterium
GCGCCTGCGAAATCGCCGAAGTGATCGCCAGCCGCGCTCCGTTCGCGGTCCGTAGCTCGAAGGCCTGCATCGCGGTGGCCGTCGGCGCAACGTTGGAGAACGGTCTCGCATTCGAGCGATACTCGATCATCCGCAACCATGCTTCGGCCGACCGCGCCGAGGGCCTCGCGGCCTTCGTGGAAAAGCGGCCGCCAAAGTTCACGGGGGAGAGCTGAGATACGCCGTCGGCGTCGTCCGAAAGGCGAAAGCGTGCTGGGAGTTGAAATGCGAAGGTTGAATGCCGCGATAGTGGGATGCGGTTGGGTGGCGGATTGGCACGCCCGGGACGGTCTCGTCCAGATTCCCGAGTGCTACTCAATTGCTGCGTGTTGCGATGCCAACCCCATTAAAGCGCGAGAATTCGCCGACCGATACGCAATCGCAAATGTGCTCACGAGTTTCGAGGATCTCCTGCGGCGTCCCGATGTCGACGTCGTTGCGATCTGCACGCCGCCGTCGCTGCACTATGAGATGGTGGTGGCCGCCCTGAAGGCCGGTAAGCATGTCGTGTGTGAAAAGCCGCTCACCAGCTCCCTCGAGCTCACCGATAAGATGATCGCGGCAGCCAAGACGGCCACGGGCCGCATCATGCCGGTGTTTCAGTATCGGTTCGGCGATGGCATCGCCAAGGTCCGGCACGTCATCCAGTGCGGGCTTGCCGGCAAGCACTTCGTCGCATCGATCGATACGGCGAAGCGGAGAGGTCGCGATTATTACTCGGTAGCCTGGCGGGGAAAGTTCGCGACCGAGCTTGGCGGTGTCTTGGTGACGCAAGCGATCCACATCCACGATTTGGTCTTCTGGCTGCTCGGGCCCGCAACCGCAGTCGCGGCGTTCAAGACCACCCGCGTCAATCCAATCGAGGTGGAGGATTGCGCGGTTGCCAGCCTCAAGATGGCGGACGGCTCGCTGGTCTCCCTCAGCGCGACCCTGGGGTCGGCTCGGCAGGTCACGCGGCTGCGGTTCTGCTTCGAGAACGTCACCTTCGAAAAGGTCGGATTCGACGACGACTCCTCGAGACCCGGAGAGGATCCTTGGACCGTCATCCCAAAAACCCCCGAGATCGGTTGCGCGATTGAATTGAAGATGAACGAGATCAAGCCGCAAAAGGCCTGGTTCGCGCGTCAGTATGAACTTTTTCACGAAGCCATCCACACCGGCGGGCCGCTTCCGGTCGAACTCGTGGACGCGCGTGCCGCTGTTGAGCTGATCACTGCTTGGTATGACTCGCATGAGACGGGACGCGCCGTCGAACTACCTATTGGGCCCAGCCACCCGAAATACCGGGGATACGCACCACCCGAATTCGCAAACGGCCCCTTGGCCATGTCGCCCGCGAGCGCTGCCGCCAACTAACGGAGATGACATGCTTCTGAATTCGATGAAGGTCGTCAGCTTTTGTCATGTGCTGCAGGGCCCGTCTTGTACGCAGTATCTGGGTGACCTGGGAGCCCAAATTACCAAGATCGAGCCTTTAGAGGGTGAGCGGTCACGCCGTTGGGCCGGCGCGGAAATGCCGGGCGGTGTCAGCGGGCTCTATCTTTGTGCGTTTCGCAACAAACGTCTCTTCTCGGTCGATCTCAAATCCACCGAGGGTCGCGAGGTCGTCTTATCGCTGATCGACAAGGCGGACGTCGTCGTTGAGAATTTTCGCTCGGGCGTCATGGATCGGCTCGGCCTCGGATACGAAGAGGTCAAGCAGCGCAAGCCCGATATCATCTATGCCAGCGGCACGGGCTGGGGCCACAAGGGGCCGATGCTGTCGCGTGAGTCGCAGGACCTGATCATCCAGGCCCGCACTGGCCTGATGAGCGCGACCGGCATCGAGGAGGGCCGCGCGCGCCCAGTGGGTTCCGCGATCATCGACCAGCATGCCGGTGCCTTGCTCGCCATGGGCATCACGGCGGCTTATGTCCGAAAGCTGACGACAGGCGAGGGGACGCGGGTCGAGGGCTCGCTGTTCGCCGCTGGATTCGACGTCCAGACCGAGCCGCTTACGGTCTACATGTCAACCCGACCGGGCATGCAGATACTCAACCGCGATCCGCACATCGCAAGCTGGTACCATCATGCGCCGTATGGGGTCTATCAGTGCAAGGACCGGGAGATGGCTGTGTCCACCAACCCCCTGCCAAAACTAGCCGAAGCGCTCAACAGCGATGAGCTGCGCGCTATCCAGACTTCCCATCCCTACAAGGACCGCGACAAGGTCGCGAGCGCGTTCGCTGCGGTGCTCAAGACGCGCACATATGCCGACGTCGCCGCGGCATTCGACAAGCACGCCATCTGGTACGGACCGGTTCAAGGCTTCGATGACGTCGCCGACGATCCGCAGGTCGTGGCGATGGATATATTCCGGCCGACCAAAATCAACGACGGCATCGTCCAGCTCGTCAATCACCCGAACCGGTACGACGGCAAGATTCCCGAGTTGCGCGTAAAGGGTCTGAAGGTCGGGGAGCACACGCGTGAAATCCTGGCCGAGCACGGCTACACGCCGGAGCGCATCGACGACCTTCTCGCGAGAAAAATCGTATTCGATGCCGCCTACCCACGCACCGACAATGCGGACGCGGCGGCCAGGGTGCCGGCGGAATGAATTGCGAAAAGAGAGGATAGTTATGGCGGGTTCGCGATGTTCTAAGGCCTGGCGAAGCGCGGTCAACCCCGTCATCGCCTTGGCGCTGCTGATGTTCGTCTGGGAGGGCGCCGTTCATTTCTTCCAAATCCCTGACTACCTCCTGCCGCCACCCAGCGAGGTGCTGGGTGAGATCGGGAATAATGCCCGCATTCTGACGAACCACGCACTGGCCACACTGACCGTCATCGTGTCTGGCTTCCTGCTGTCAGCGACGATCGGCATCCCGTTGGCCTTGGCGATCTCCTTCTCGCCGGTCTTCAATCGGACCGTCTATCCAATCATCGTGTTCTCTCAGCTCATCCCGAAGATCGCGATCGCCCCGCTGTTCGTCATCTGGTTCGGCTTCGGCTTCCTGCCGAAGCTCCTCATCGCTTTCCTGATCTCGTTCTTCCCGATCGTGATCCAGGCCATCGTCGGCTTCAGATCCATTCGCCCTGAGCCGATCCGGGTCGCCCTCTCGATGGGCGCCGGCCCTATCACGCTATTTTTCAAGGTGCGACTCCCCCACGCGCTGCCGAATATTTTCGCCGGCCTCAAGATGGCCATGGCGTCGGCGTCGATCGGCGCGATCGTCGGCGAGTTCATCGCGTCCCAGCAAGGCTTGGGATATCTGATCCTCGTCGCGAACGGCGAGATGAATACGTCGCTCGCGTTCGCTGGCATGCTTTTGCTCTGCCTTACGGGTGTCGCACTCTATTTCGTAGTCGAAACTGTCGAGCGGCTGGCCACCGGTTGGCACGTCTCTCAGCGCGTCGGCGCGGCCACCTAGGATCGATTCATGGCGAGGCCCCCCATTTTAGCACTGGCAGGCGGCAACGTCCGGGCGCCCGAAAAGGCCGGGTCGCCTCAGATCAAGATCGATTCGGTCTCGAAGGTCTACCAAGCCAATGACGGTGACATCGTCGCGTTGCGTGACGTCTCCATCGACGTCGGCCGCGGCGAGTTCCTCTCGGTCCTGGGGCCGAGCGGCTGCGGCAAAAGCACCTTGATGCTTCTGACATCCGGGCTGGAGCAGGCCACGTCCGGGCGAATTGAAATCGAGGGCAAGATCGTCGATCGGGCGTTCACAGACGTCGGCATCGTGTTTCAGGACCACGCCCTCTACGATTGGCGCACGGTTCTCGACAACGTCATGCTGCAGGCGGAGATCAGGCGGCTGCCGAAGCAGAAGATTCGCGAAAAAGCGCACAGCCTCCTCATGAGAACCGGCTTGGCCCAGTTCGAAAAAAAATATCCACACGAACTATCCGGCGGCATGCGGCAACGGGCCGCCATGTGTCGCGCCCTCGTGCATGAGCCGCCGTTCCTGTTCTTCGATGAGCCGTTCGGCGCGCTCGACGCACTCACGCGCGAACAAATGCGCATCGATCTCGAAAAGCTCTGGCTCGAGCGTCGCCCGACCGTGCTGTTCATCACCCACAGCATATCAGAAGCGGTCGCGCTGTCCGATCGCGTCATCGTCATGACACCGCGGCCTGGCCGCGTCGACCAAGTGATCGAGGTCGGTCTTCCGCGCCCGCGCGAGAAGGCCGTCATAGCCGGCAGGGCGTTCTCGGATTATTGCGATGCCATTACGGAGCGCTTCATGCAGCAGGGCATCATTCGATATTGACGGAAAGGGCCGCCAGAGCTCGCACCTACACCAGCATGATGGAGGACACATGCTCACAAGACGCGATCTGCTCACGACCAGCATGACGATGGCTGGATGCACACTGGCCGGTGTCGCCCCAGGTGTCACGCAGCCTTTGGAGAAGGCCAATCTGCGGTTCAATTGGTCTTGGGTCGGCAATTATGCGCCCATCGTCATGGGCGTCCAGCGCGGGTACTTCAAAAACGTCGGCCTGGATCTCAGATTGGATCAGGGCAAAGGCTCCGGTGCCACGGTGCGTCAGGCGGGCACCAAGAACGACAAGTTCGTCTGGGCGGACCAGTCCGCGGTCTTCGTTGCCGCCGCGCGCGGCGTTCCGATCAAGACCATCATGGTGATGGCCTACAGCAATCTTGGGGTCATCTGGATCGAAGGCCGCGCGAGCGTCAAATCCGCCAAGGATCTTATCGGAAAGAAGATTTCCGCGACGCCCGGTGACGGCAATACCCAGATGTGGCCTGCTGTGCTGGCGGTGAACAATCTGAAGCCGAGCGACGTCGAAATGGTATACATGGACGGCACCGCCGCCCCAGCTGCACTGCGCGAAGGCCGCGTCGACCTGATGCTCGGCGGCGCATCCGACCAGGCGGCGAGTCTGCGCAGCGTTGGCGTGCCGGCGCGGGCAACGATGTTCGCCGAGCTGGGCGTGCCGACCCTCGGCTCGGGAGTGATCACCCATCCGGACACGATAGAGCAAAGTCCGCAACTGTGCGGCAAGCTGATCGCTGGCATTCAGAAATCGTGGGAGGAGGGGTTGAAGGACCCCGAAGCGGCGATCCAAGCCCTTATCAGGCAGTCGGACACGCCGCTGAGCGAAAAGGTCCTGCGCGACGGTCTCCAAGTCTTCACCAGCCTGCTCACGAAGGAAACACCGATGGGCCACATCGACACTGCCGAAATGCAAAAGACGCTCGATCTGCTCAAGCAATACGGCAACGTAAAAACGGACCTGCCGGCGACAGCGTTTTATACCAATGAATTCGTGAGCAAGGCCTCCTAACGATTCGACGGATTCGTATTAGGCACTTCTGTGCCCTGGTCGCCGGGCTGGTCCCGGCCACCCTGATCGGCGGTGGAAGACGACATCTGTCGTCGGCATCAATTGGTCTGGAAGCTGACCGCGTAGTGGCTGACGAGCCGGTTTTCGATGTATCCTCCCACTGTTGCCGGGATCGTGATGACATCGCCCTTGGTCAGATGGTGACTGACCCCGCGCTCGATACCGCTCCCCCGCGTCTGGCCGGGGACGGTTAGCCTCGCGTCGACGATCTTTCCGCCGGTGATGAATTCCGCTTCGCCATCGGCGATGATGAACACGTGATTGGTGTTGTCGTGCATCTTGGAGCGCGCCCCACGGCACGGTTGGTACCGACGTTCAAGCCTTCATCGTCGATGATGGGCCCGCCGTTGACGAAAGCGGTAGCAATCTTGTCGTGGTCACATAGTGGACGCGCGGCGGAAAGCCGGCGGTGGTTCCGCGGGTTACGAGGGCGGCAGTCGAGAGTGTTGCGGCGCGTGCGAGCAGGTATGTCATGAGCGCTCTCCCTTTTTTTGGTTGGGTGCAGCGCACAGCACCGCAGTCCGGATGGGCCTCGAAGACAACGTTGTCTGTTCCCATCGCCCATGGTATCAGAACGAGTAGAGGGTGGTGCCCTGGTCGCCTCCGGAGGCATCGTTTACATCGTAAATCGGGAACAAAAACGGGGAGGAGACGATGATGAGGTATGTCGTTGGTGTGTCCGCCGCATGCATGGCGGTATGGCTGTCCGGCGTCGTCGCGCACGCGCAGCAAGCGCAATTTCCGCTCGCGGCCCCGGCGGGGGTTGACAGCAAGGCGCGCGAAATTGCGCCACCCGGTGCCGTCAACCAGGGCCCGTACAACATGGACACCTGGAAATACGGCAACGCTTTTGCGCAGCCGCCCGGAACCAAGACATGGAATCCAGCCAAGATCAAGCTTATGTCCGGCGGCAAGTTGGTGGGTGGGACAGTGTCTTCCGGCGTCGATCCGACCACGTACTGCGCGATGGCGAACGCCGGCTATGACTTCATCTGGACCGAGATGCAGCATGCCAACAACACGTGGGATCAGGTCAGCAAGGCATGGCACACCTGTCCGCACGCCAAGGCGGTGCCGGGCGTGCGAGTGCCGTACGCCGATGAATTCCAGATTCAGCATGCGCTTGATGCCGGCGCGCTCGTCGTGGTCGTGCCGACGGTCGATACCGTGGAGGAGGCGATAGCGGCGCGGGATTGGACCTACTTCCCACCGCTCGGCAAACGCAGTCTCGGCGGCGGTTTTGCGTTCGGCAACGACATGTGGGGCAGCGTGCCGGGCGGCTATCGCAACACCATCAACGACAACGTCGTGTTGATCCTGATGATCGAGACCCTGGAAGGGCTCAAGCATGCCGATGAGATCGCCAAAGTGCCGGGCGTGCATGCGATCTTCGCGGCGAGCAGCGACCTCGGCAATTTCGCCGGCTACAAGCAGGGCGATCCCGACTACGAGCGCGAGATCAACATCGTGCACGACGCGGCCATCAAAGCCGGCGTGAAACTGTGCGGCCCGTGGGCGTGGAAGGACCGGCCGGACTTCACCTGCTTCCAGGCCGGTAATGAGATGGCCGCCATCGCACGCGGCGTGAAGATGGAGCTCGGCGAGCACGCCGACACGCAGGGCAAGCCCGAGACAGGTCCGTTTGCAGCAGCAAGGACGCGGTAAGGCAAGTGTCCTGATTGATGTGCGGCGCAATCGTTAGCCAGCTGATTGTGCCATTGTTTGGGACGCGTCGTCGTGATCGCGCCGGCGTTCGAGTCGGGTGACGCGTGAAAACTTCGGGCGCCGGCCTGCGTGCCACAAAAATGAGGGGAGCTATCATGAAGACGAAGACTTTAGCTGGAGCACTGGTTGGCTCTTTCCTACTGTCCACGGCGCTCACCCCGTCGCGCGCGGCCGACGTAACCAGCGAGCGGCTGCTCAACCCGCAGCGCGAGCCGCAGAACTGGATCCTCCATCATGGCAACTATCAGGGCCACCGCTTCTCGCTGCTGAAGGATATCAACACCGACACGGTGAAGGACCTGAAGCTCGCCTACACAGTCGCCCTGGGCGGCTTCCAGGCCGGCGGACGTTACGCCCACGGCGGGCTCGAAGCGACCCCGCTGGTCGAGGACGGCATCATGTACGTGCCGGACGGCTGGGGCTCGGTTTATGCGATCGACCTTACGACGGGCAAGAAGGGCATCATCAAATGGAAGATGGATCCAGGCACCGACCGTGCCTGGGTAGGTGACGTGGCATGCTGCGGCGTCAACAACCGTGGCGTAGCGCTGTGGAAGGACAAGGTCATCTCGATCGGCCTCGACGGCCGCATGTTCGCGATCAACAAACAGACCGGCGAAGTGGTTTGGGAGCGCAAGATCGCCGATCCCGCGATAGGCGAAACGCTGACAATCGCGCCCTTGATCATCCGCGACCTGGCCATCGTCGGCACAGCGGGCGGCGAATTCGGTATTCGCGGCTTCATCGAAGCAACCGACCTCAACACCGGCAAGGCCGCGTGGAGGACGTACACGATCCCGGGCACCGGTGAGCCCGGCAACGAGACCTGGAAGGATGGCAAGGACCGCTGGAAGCACGGCGGCGGCTCAGTGTGGGAGACCGCGACCTACGATCCAGAAACGGACACGTTCTATCAGGGCATCGGCAATGCGGGTCCGGACTGGGACACGGAATATCGCCCCGGCGACAACAAGTGGGCGGCGAGCGTGCTGGCGCTCAGCCCCAACGACGGCAAGATC
>JASHYD010001204.1 GCA_030043175.1 Xanthobacteraceae bacterium
GCAGCACTCGACTTTGTCAAGGCGGGCGCCATCATCGCCAACATGATCGAGTCCTATCTCGCTGCAGGCGCTCCGCCGCTGAATGCGGAAGGAGCCGACCATGCTGAATCCAAAGATTGCCGATCATCATCTGACCCGACAAGCGTGCATCTACATTCGTCAGTCGACGCCGGCGCAAGTGCGCTTCAATCAGGAGACGGTCGTCCATTACTGGATCGAACATCGCATCGTCTCTGCAGCACAACGCAAACCAAATACGCCATATGCCATCACAATCGATGACGCTACTGACCGGCGGCTGCGAGAATGGGTGGCAAACTCCGGACATCTTCGTCCATCATCCCCAACGCAAACTGTTTGAGGTGCATTATGCGTGGACGGTCAGCTAATGACCGACCATGTTTTTCCGTCCACGTTAGATCATTTCATAACGAGCGCGACGGCGGGCTCGCAGAGTCGGGCGGAGATAAATCGTTTGCGGGTGTCAGCAAGAGCGGCGTTCGAGCGCGTCAACATCTCTCTGGCGTCCCTTCAAAGTTCGCTGCTGCTGCTGGCCGAAATCGAGCGATTAAACTCTTTGCGCCCGATAGCTTTACCATTGCCAGAAAGGCCAGCTCTGGGAAGGGAGGCATTGCGAACAGACCTGCGTTCGTCACCCGTTTGGTGGGACGTTTACCCCGCTTTACCGAAATCCATAAGACTTGGCGAAATCGAAGCGGCCGACCAACGCGAGGCTATCGAGAAGGCGGCTAAGAAATTCCAGCAAAACCCGGCGATACTAATCGTGATCCGGCGGGCCTGATTGGCGGCCAGGCTTGCGCCGCGCGCTCCGATCTGGCCGATGGCGCCCGGAAGTCTGCCTTGTGCATTTGCGGAGTTGCCGACGGAAGGGAACTGGCTTTTGAATGTTTGTGGCGGCCGGCGTCTGAGAAAACCTTCACACAATCGGACATCCGGTCAACCACGACTAGCTCATCCGGCGCACGTAACCGAATTCGTCGGCAATGGCGCGCTGGATGCCGACCAGCTCGCCTTCGTGGCGGGTGTTACCCGACCGGTGGTAGATTTCTTCGCTGACGATGTCTGGCGCCTCCATCGAGGATTGGAGGCACCGCGTCTCGCGTGTTTGCCAAACAGCGCGATTTCAGATCCGAGAACGGCCGTTGTGCTTGGCCAGCATGTCATGGTCGGACCGGCTGGAGCCGTAGCTGGGCGTATGGGAGCGATCACCTCCGCAGCCGACAGCCTGCAAATCCGACTGTTCGCACGCGGAGTTCATGCTTCGATGCCGCAGGCCAGCATCGATGCCGTTGTAATGGCCGCAGCGACGGTGATGCGGCTGACAAACCGTGGTTTCACGGGAGGTCGCCGCTGCAGACGCTGCCGTGGTTACCGTGGGCGCGCTGTAGGCCGGTACAAAGGAAAAACGTCATCCCCGATGAGGCGATCATCAAGCTTAACGTGCGCACGTTTGATGTGGAGACACGTGCTTGCCGCTATCGAACGGACCGTCAAAGCTGAGGCCGCGGCATCGGGTGCCCCTCGAGCTCCAGAGATAACACCACTGGACCGCTATCCTCTGAACGTGAATAACCGGGAGGCGATTACGCGCGTTGCCGGTGCGTTCCACCGACACTTTCCGCCCGACCGAGTTTGGCAAACTGGTCCGGCACCAGCGAGCGAGGATTTCGGGTCGTTTGGAACAGAATGGCAAGCCCCATCCGTGTTCTGGTTCGTCGGTGGCACAGACCCTGACACTTACGCAAAGGCCAAGAAGGCAGGTCACCTCAACGACATTCCGGTCTACCAAGCGGTGGACCATTTATTTGGCGCGGATATAACAACGAATGGCTTCACGCTCACATAGCCGCCTTTGTGCGTGCGCGGTTGGCTTCATGTAAGCCTCGAAAATCTTTCAACGCGGTGTGAACACGCTCGCTCAGTGGGCGTCAAAAGCGGCTCGCGGCAACGGCTAGAAAGGATCGCGCTTCCAATCCTCGCCCAGCATCCGTCTAACGTCGTCTTCAAAGATATCGAGCGTTCGGGCAAACAAATCCAGAGTGCGCTTGGCTTCAGTCGTATCAAGGCCAATGCCGGCTAACCGCTCGACCCGTTCCCGCTGACACGCGACTATACGTCGTCCCTCGATGACGTGCCGGCGTGCCATTTCTGTCTTGGTTTGTTCCATTTTGACCCCACGAAATGGAACCCCCGAACGTAGGAGGGTCTGGAGCAGGGATCAACGTGGCCGTTTGCCCGCCCGCCTTTGCCATTTGGCGTCTACAGCTCCTTGCCAGCCGGCCGCTGACCTGGCTCGCCACGACCGTGGCGCGAAGCTCGGTCTCAGAGGCAGGGTTGTCGGATGGCGCGAAGCTGGAACAAGCAAATACGGAGCGCTCTCGACCAACAACAGGCGCGTCGAGAACTGGTGGCAGGCCACCGCCAACTGGGGCGCCCCGATATCGTTAAACCAGAGCTATATTGGTTCCCTTCTCGGAACCGATCAGGCCACTCGATGCTGTTCCCTGTATGTTCTTGCTGGTCGGATGGCCTTGACGCACGACAGCATGCGACGCCACGGCGTCCATGGCTTTGTTCGTGGGATGGCTGGCCTGATGGCGCCACCGTGACGTCTTTCAGACCGCGCAGTGCGCGGTAGTCGCTGCGGCAAACTTGGGGCGACGGCTGTGCCGAATGGGATTGAACGGGCCGACAGGAAATCCGTCGCATCCCGCAAGAAACTCCACCTGAGCCGGGTTGAAGCCTCACGCCTACTGGCGGCCGCCACAACGCTTTTTGGGCGGCGTTCGCCAATATGTTGCGATGCGAGAGCACGACGCCCTTTGGCGCTCCCTCCGAACCGGAAGTGAATAGGATCACGGCCGGATCGTCGGGGTTGCGTTTTGCGAGCGGCGTCTTGGCCTCGATCAAGCCACGCAGTTTGTCGGCGAGCCTGATCGATTTTCGTATGTCCTCCAGATAAACGATGCTCACTTGGCGGGCGAGCTGGCCGACGAGCGCAGCGAGGTTGCTCTTGTCGACGAAGGCGCGCGAGGTCACGATGGTGCTGAGATCAGCAGCCCGACAGGCCGCGAGGATGTGGGTCGCGCCGGCCGTGAAGTTGATCATCGCGGGCACGCGTCCCGCCGACATCAGGCCAACTACCGTGACGGCTGCCGCGTTGGTATTCGGCAGCATCACGCCGACCGATTTGCCTTCGACCGCGTATCGCATGTATTTGCGGCCAAGGATCGTG
The DNA here is from genome assembly GCA_030043175.1 of Xanthobacteraceae bacterium. The sequence continues at coordinate 3,257 of JASHYD010001204.1, forward strand.
GCGCCGATTAACAGTCGTTTATAGCTCGACGCGCCGGTCACCGGGTCTTCCACCGCGACGCGGCGTATGCCGTGGATCTTCGCCGCCTCGATCACCTCATCCACTACGGTGCGGTCGGTCGAAGTGGTACGGAAGAGGAGATCGGACATGATTCCGTAGAGTTCCGCGCCCGCCGCCTGGCGGCGATACTTGCCCTTCAACGTGGGGTCGACCGTGAGCTTCACCGGCTCGAGCACAGTCACGGTCACCTTGGGGAACCAGCGCGGGCGCACCTGCGCCCTCGACAGGCGGGTGAACGGCGTCCGCTCGAGGCCGGTGATGCGCACCGGTATCACCGTGGCCTCCGATTTGTCAGCAATCAGGCCAGCGCCGTCATACACCTTCATCAGGCTGCCAGTGACGGTGATGCGCCCTTCGGGAAAGATCACCAACGGCTCCCCGGCCCTCACAATATTGACGAGCGAGCGGATCAGGATCGGCTTGAGCGGGTCGAGTGGCACGGCGTGCGCAAACCGCAGGAAAGGCTTCACCCACCAGCGCTGTGCCATGCCGTGGTCGATGGCGAAGACTGGTGTCTTGCGGATCAGCGTCGCCGACAGAGCTGCGTCAAGGAAGCTCACATGGTTGAGCGCGATGATGACACGGGGGCCCGCCTTCTCGATATTCTCAAGGCCCTTTACCTCGAGGCGGTAGAAGGCGCGAAATATGATCGAAAGGAGGTCGCGCAGCGCGCTTGTCGGCATGGTGCGAGCGATCGCAATCGCCACTACCAGACTCGTGGCCCCGACGATGCGAAATAAGCTCGATGTGCTCAGAGCGTGTGGCCCGAGCAGCGTTTCACTCTGCACGAGCCCGACCATCACGGTGCCGACCGTCATGAAGCCAGCAGTGAGGACGTTGCAGGCGGCAATCACTCGCGCGCGGTGATCGGCTCCCGCCCACGCCTGGACCGCCGCGAACGACGGGACGATGAAAAGGCCCCCAGAGATCGCGAGTCCGGCGAGATCGATCGCGATGTGCAGCCCATGCGGCGAAGCCAGCGTCGCAGCGATCCCCATCGGCATGGCCGCCGGTGTCAGCGAATAAGTCGCCCCGCCGAGATCGAGGGCGAATAGGCCGAGCAGAACCGCACCGACGGCGGTCGGCAGCAGGATGATGCGCCCGGCCGACAGCCAAGCGGCGAGTCCGGAGCCGACCGCGATTGCGACAGCGAAAATCGCCAGGAAAAGGGTGCCGACGCCCTCGGTACCGTTGAGCACGTTCTTCACGAGCGGTAGCAGCAGCGAGAGCACCACGGCGCCAACCATCCAGAACCAGCTCGTTACGATGCCGCCCCACCACAGCCGTGAATCCGCCCACAGGTGTTTGAGCAGGTCTGCGGTCGAACTCACGATATTCCATCGCACGACAAGACCGGGGGCACCCTCACCGGTGCGGGGGATCATCAAGCTCGAGACCCAGCACAGCACAGCGAATGTCATGATCAGGGCGCCGAAGGTCACCGGACTGCCGCCGTCACGCGCCGTGAAGCTCGCGATGATCGTCCCGAGGAGGATCGCCATGAAGGTCGCGGCCTCGACCAGCGCGTTGCCGGCCGAAAGATCCTCGCGGGCCAAATGATCGGGCAGGATGCCGTATTTGATCGGGCCGAACAGCGCGGCGATGATGCCAAACAGCGCCAACGCGACGAACAGCAGGGGTAGTGACCGCGTCGCGAAGCCTGCGATCGCGATGCCGACGACGAAAATCTCGACGAGCTTGAGATAACGCGCGATGATTGCTTTGTCGAAGCGGTCGGCAAGCTGCCCGCCCAGCCCCGAGAGGATGAAGAACGGCGCAATGAAGATCGCGAGTGCGAGCGTGTTCAGCGAGGCCGCGCCATCGCCACCGATATGGAAGATGATGAGGAACCCCAGCGCGTTCTTGAGGAAATTGTCGTTGAACGCGGAGAAAAACTGACACCAGAACAAAGGCGCGAAGCGCCGAGACGTCATGAGATGCGTTGCCATGGCACGTGCTTTCCGATCGGCTCCGGGGGGCTTGCGAAAGCTATCGCGGGAAAAATCAAGGCCGCCGGTCGATCGGCGGCGGGAGGGCAGGCTTGGTGCGGCTTTGGTGCGGTCAATCTCGATCAGCGGCGAGCTAGCGTAAGCAAGGGCTTGAACATTCCACTCTCCATGGCTATGAACAATGTTCACGGTGTGCCATATCCGTGAACGATGTTCAAGATATTTTTGAACATCGTTCACAAAATTTCGTGAACCAGCCATGTCAAAAACTGCCGAACGCCGGCTACAGCTGAAAAACGCTCTGATTTCCGCCGCCGAACGGACAATCGATAACCACGGCCTGGGTGGACTGAAGGCCAGGGCGCTCGCCTACCGCGTAGGCTGCGCGGTCGGCGCGATCTACAACGTGGTCACCGACCTCGATGACCTTGTCTTCGAGGTGAATTCCCGCACACTCGCTGCGCTCGAGCGCCAGCTTGCCGCCGCCGAACAGGCCTCCGGTGCGGTCGAGGCGTCGACCGCGGTCGATCGGCTGGTGCGGCTGGGAACGGCCTATCTCGCCTTCGCGGCTGCCCACACGCTGCGCTGGCGCGCCCTGTTCGAGCACCGTCCACCGCCGGGAAAGGCTCTGCCCGACCGGTATCTCGAGGAGCAGAGGCAGTTGTTCCGCCTTATCGAGGAGCCGCTGGGTGAACTGCAGCCGCATCTGTCGCGCGAGCGGCGGGCGCTGGTAGCTCGCTCCTTGTTCTCCGCAGTCCATGGGATGATCATGCTGGGGCTCGAGGAGAAGCTCCAGGCGCTTCCCCTCGAATCCCTGCGCGAGCAGGTTGCTCTCATCGTCTCGATGATCGGCCGCGGCATGCTAGCCGAGACCGCAGACGCCGCTGGATGAACCGTATTCGAAATCGACCAGCCGCTCGCCGCCGTCTAATTGGCGTTGCGGTAATGCCCCGCCTTCACGGGCGGCGGAATTCGGAGAAGCCGATGCGTCCGGGATCGTCGGCCCCCGCGGTGCCGCAAGCAGGCGAGAACCCACGCACTGACACCCCTGATATTGCTCGGCGTCCGCGCTCCAATTATTCGTAGAAGGCCGGCGCGAGCTTGAGCCGCTCGCGTTGCTGCTTGTCGTGATTGATCCAAATCTCGCCGTGCCCCCTCTCCAGGATGTCGGCCATGCGCGTCATCGACGTCGCGGACTTCGCCTGATCGAAGTTGAAGCCGGGAACGATGCGGCCCTCCCAGTTCGACTGGAAGTGCACGGCATCGCCGGTTAGCAAGCGCGCGCCGGTCTTCGGCAGCTTGACCAGCAGCGACTGGTGACCGGGCGTGTGGCCCGGGGTCGAGATGATGGTCAGGCTGCCGTCGCCGAACACGTCATGGTCGCCTTCCAGCTTGGTCACCGGATGCGCCGGATTGAAGCGCGGCTTGCCGTTGGCGTCCGGCCATTCGTACTCGGCCTTCTGCACCAGAAGGGTCGCCTTCGGGAACTCTTCGACATTGCCAATGTGATCTGGATGGGTGTGTGACACAGCGACATACTTGATGTCATCGGGCTTGACCCCGAGCTCGCTAAGCTGAGCGGCCAGCGTCTTGGG
>JASHYD010001205.1 GCA_030043175.1 Xanthobacteraceae bacterium
TGGTCTGTTCGGTGAACTGGGTGATGCGAATATAGCCGACATCACTGCCTTGGACCTTCGCGCGCACGGAGCGCATTTGTATTCTAGCGCGGGTGATCGCAATCTCGATTGGCGCCTCAGCGCCCTTGCGCGTAATCCTCAGTCGGATCACGCTGTCTTCCGGCCCGCGCATCTTCTCGACCGCCTGGTCGAGAGTAAGGCCCTGAACGGGCTGATCGTCGAGATGGGTGATAATGTCGCCGGCTCTAATCCCCGCCTTAGCGGCCGGGCTGTCGTCGATCGGCGACACGACGTTGATCAACCCGTTCTCCAGCGTGACCTCAATGCCCAGACCGCCGAACTCACCGCGGGTTTGTGCCTCCATGTCGCGGAAGCTCCGGTTGTCCATGTAACTCGAATGGGGATCGAGTTCGCCAAGCATGCCGTTAATGGCTGACTCGATGAGTTTTCCGTCGTCGGGCTTGTCAACATAGTGCGCGCGTACCCGATCGAATACGCCACCAAACAAGATGAGTGCGCGGTAGCTATCGGCCTGCGCTGCGCGTGCCGCGCTGAGCATCAGTGGCGAAGGTTGAACCGCTACGAGCGTCGCGGCGGCACCGGCCAGGGCGCCGAAGAGGAGCAGAGAGGCCTTGCGCATCATCTTGCGAACCTTCTGGTTTTGACGAGAGCGCCCGATCGACGGGCTGGTGGTAGGACAGCGAGTTCAAACAATTCGGTTGTCGAAGTGATGATGCCGCGGCCATGTACACGATGTACCGCCTGATCTTACCTTGCTGTGTATGGTCTGACCAACGGCCGGACAACTTTCCTCTCGTCAGGATATTAAAGGGAAAGAGGAATTGTGGCCAGCCATAATATTTAATTGGCGAATCCTGGCTCGGAGCTTTGATCATCCGCTCCAATGCGCCCGTCTAGAACATGCAATTGGCCGCGGACAATGTCGCCTCCAACGTTCTGGGACGCCGTGAAACTAGCGCTGGGTATGATGGTGCCTGGAGGCATGGTAAACCCAGTGACGTTCAGGTGTCCGAGATCGTAATGAGGTGGTCAACGCCGACCATCCAGTTACGGGTCACCGCGTAATTGACGCCACCCGCAGCCAGCCAACGCGGGTCCCGGACTGCGATCCCGCAGTGGCGCCGCTCAAGATAGGATCGTTGTAATTGATTATGCTTTGCGCATCACCGTAGGCAAGGCCGCGCGGTGGTGCCTTATAAGCTGGCCCCGGGACGGGCATGTCGGCCGCGAACGCCGGGGCAAAGACAGCCGGATTGGTCCACTGGAATTCCTTGACGGTTCCCTCAATAGCCTTCGTCTTCTTCCCATCGAACATTGCGAAGGAGTGGTGCGCCAAAGCCGGCATGGCGGAGATCACGACCGCGATAGCTGCAAGAGAGATCGCTCGGATTATCATTGAAGTCTCCGCTGGCTGATGAGCTTGAGAGAGTTCAGCACCAGTTGATATAGAGAGGAACATTGCTGTCGGATGGACGCCACATTACCGATTGGCCATCGCCTGGCCACACGGTCCTCTACCGCAAGGATCGCTGGCGGGCCACGCGGTCCTGAGCTCGTCGCCGCGATCAACCCCAGCGGCGGACTTGAAGAGGAGTTTTGGGATTCGATAGAGACGAGAAAAACCTGGACGATCGGTAACGTCCCGAGTCTGTGATGCCTCTCAGAACATGGATTTACGGCACGACGATGCGGACCGCTTCCTGGACAGTGCGCAGGGCCACCTGTCGGTGACCGAGCGATGGTTGCACGAGAATGGGACTTTCCTTGTGCGCCGCTAACTTGTGAAACACTTCCCCAACATGCTGCCGGATCTGCCCCAATGACCTCTTTCCTCGGCACTTGGGAATGAACACCAGGTTTGCACTCCCACTTGGGGTCACCTAACCTCTCCTACGCGTCGAACGACGGAATCTTCTTCGTGCGCTTTGGCGGCTCACGATTCGGATTTTCCGCGATGGGCGAGTGCAGCGCAGCTCTGCCTAAGTCGGGTTGGGAGAGGTCGATGCGAGACCTTCGTGAGGTTGCTGGCGGCGCCGGCTTCGCGGGATTGCTGACCGTGTTGCTGGCTTCGACCGCGAGTGCCGAAGGGAATATTTCCGGCATCTGGTGGGCCACGACCTACAGCCCGAAACTCCTGGTCGCTGGCGGCGGCGATCCGCCTCTGAGTGCTGCCGGGAGGGTTCAATATGCGAAGAACCAAGCGGGACTGAGGGATGGGACGATTGTCGATAAGGCCCGCAAAGTGTGCACACCGGATGGTGTGCCGCGCGTGCTCGAAACGCCGTATCCGTTCGAAATCTTTCAGGTCCCCGAGGGCCAGATCACGATGATTCATGAGCTCAATCATCAGCTCCGGGTGATTGCGCTCGATAAGCCGCTTCGCAAATATGAAGATGTCGTCCCGTTCGAGACTTACAACGGTCATTCGGTTGGCCACTGGGAAGGCGATGCCCTGGTTATTGAAAGCAACGGCTTCAACGAAGACACGTTTTTGGACTCGACCGGATTGCCCCACAGCGACGAACTCGTAACCGCCGAGCGAATTCGCAGGATCAATAACAGTCAGCTCGAAGACGTGATTACGATCCACGAACATGTACACGAAGGACTGGCAGGCCCGATTCACCTATGAGCAGCGCAATGATATTCGTATGCAAGACTACTCCTGCAATGACGCAACTCATCGCGATATCTCGCACGTAAAGGGAGTGAATGAGGCGCGGTCGGCACGGGCGCAAGGCCGGTTGCCGTGACCGGACACGAACGCGCATTTCGTCAATCCGTGCAAGGTGCCGACTAAGGCATGAGCACGAAAGCGGGCGGCCTATCCGCAAGCATCCAAACTAGGAAAGATCCTTTTCGGCGAGTTCGCGAAACTCGTCGGGTATCGGCCGTGCAAGCCCCAATGCAATCGAGCCATATCCGATCGCTTCCCATCCGAAACGATCACGGATGGTATCAACAGCGCAGTCGGCCATCAGGCGGGCCATGCCTCTCTTGCTGCCGGGCCGACGCTCCTCGTCTTCAAGGCCGAGCGGAAGCTCCAGCTGCACCAATGGGTGCTTCTCAAGCTGCGACACGGAGATCGCCAGTAGCGAGATCGCCTTCTCATCACAGTGCTGCGTCAGCACCTGGCGTACCAGCTCCTCGGCCACTTCGGCAAGGATTACGGTCGCCGAAACAGGAGCGTCGAGCGTTACCGAGCGGGTGACCGAGCGAAGGTCGGCGAAGCGGACCCGAACCGTAATGGTCCGGCCCGGCCGGGATTTGGCGCGCAGCCGGCTGGCGATCCTGTCGGCGAGATGACGCAGTGCTGGTATGAAAACGCGCTCTTCGGCAAGCTTCCTGCCGAGCGCCGACTGTGCCCCGGCCGATCGCGCTCGCCGAGACGTCCTTATTTCGCGCGGATCGCGATTCCACGCAAGCGCCGTAAGCTTCTCTGACGCCGCAGCACCGAGCAACCGGTCAAGCGAGCCTGCCGATGTCCTCGCAAGCTGCCCGATGGTACGCACGCCGATCTCGGCCAGCCGCGCCTTGCTGACCGGGCCCACGCCCCACATCAACTCAACGGGCAGATCGTGAAGGAAGTCCAGCTCGGTGTGAGGATCGACGATCACCAGCCCGTCGGGCTTGGCTACTTGCGAGGCAATTTTCGCCAAGTGTTTGGTGCGCGCCACGCCGACCGAGATTGCCAGGCCAAGCTCGGCCCGCACACGGCGCCGGATCGTACTCGCAATTTCCGACGGCGGACCAAAGAGATGGGTGCAGCCTGCGACGTCGGCAAAGGCCTCGTCGATAGAAATTCGCTCGACGAGCGGCGTGAAATCATTCAGCACTTTGATGGCGGCATCGCCCAGCCGCTGGTACTCCTTGAAATGGCCGCCGACAAAGATCAGTTGCGGGCACAACTCGCGCGCCCGCCGTCCAGGCATGCCGCTGCGGATTCCGAAGGCCTTGGCCTCGTAAGAAGCAGCAAGCACGACCCCGCTGCCGACGGCGATGGGCTTGCCGCGCAAGGAAGGGTCGAGGTGTTGCTCGACCGAAGCATAGAAGGCATCCAGGTCCGCATGGAGGATGGTGGCGGTGGTTTCCATCCCGACGATTCCCTGCGAATCTCGAAAGCGATCGGCGCCGGGCTTCGAGAAGGTTCTTCGCTGCAGGAACATAAAGAGAACAAATATTGACGATTGTCAAGCGGCGGCGCGATGGGGTTCTTCGTCGACACGCTCCCGACTGACTGGATCGCCGTGAAGGCTTCACCGCAAACGTACCGGGCGGGCCGACAGGGCATCACGCACTCGATGGTGGGTACACCCTGAATTACCCGCTCGTCCGCTCCTAAAAGCATGGCCTTCGGCGCGGAATGCGCGGGAAAGACAAGGCGACCAAGAACCACCGCATCGAGATCCGTGGCTGGAGGCCGGCGCGCGATTGAAGATCCGATTGCGACCGGCGAGTCCGCAACAGATCCACGGTCACGCCGCCTTTTTGGTCTTCCGCAGCCATCATGAAGTCGTCACATGTGGTTTATTTCGGCGACATAGGCGCATGATCTGTGCTGATGACCATGACACAATTCAGAACGCTCCCGCGCCTCATCACCACCATCGTCCTCCTGGCAACATCGTCGGTGCCGCTCGGCGTTACGTCCATACTCAATGGACGTTCAGCGCTGGCGGCTGAAATCAGTGCAGTCGAGCAGCAAACGCCCGTTACAGATGCGATGCTGCAAAATCCCAGGCCGCAGGACTGGTTGATGGTGAGGGGCAATTACAACGCCTGGGGCTACAGCGCGCTTGACCAGATTGGGACAAGAAATGTCGGGCGTCTCAAGCTCGCCTGGGCCTGGAATATGGAGCCCGGCTACCAGGAAGAGGCGCCGCTCGCGCATGACGGCGTGG
>JASHYD010001206.1 GCA_030043175.1 Xanthobacteraceae bacterium
TAGTGCCAGGCCCATGTGAATCTCCTGTTGATGGTTGCATCAGCACAATGCAGATTTTTAAATGCTTTGTCCATCGTTTGATGGCAGGGGAATCCTCCTATGGCAAATATATTGTTCACCGGTGCTAGAGCATTCCTCGATTAGGTTAGGTGTAGCCTGAGTTTGCGAGATAAGCTTTGCATTCTTCCTTGGAAACCCCTTTGAGAAATGAGGCGATAGCGCTCCAAAGCTGCTCAACAGTGCGCGCCTTCATTTTGCGTAAGAACGATTTGAGCCTTGCGAAGAGTTGTTCGATGGGGTTTAGATCCGGGCTGTAAGCCGGCAGGAGAACGGCGCATGCGCCGCGAGCCGCGATTGCTTCTTCGACCCCGGCGACCTTGTGAGTGGAAACATTGTCCAGAAAGACGATCTGTCCCTTCTTCAAAGTTGGAGCAAGAATCTGTTCGACATAGGCCAAGAAGTGGGGTCCATCCATCGGGCCATCCAGCACAAACGGGGCCGAGACGCCATCATAGCGCAGCGCGCATATAAAAGTCGTTGTTTTCCAGTGGCCGTGTGGCACCTTATCAACGAGCCGTTTGCCTTGCGGAGCCCTGCCATAGAGGCGGGTCATCTTGGTGGTGGCGCCGGTTTCATCGATGAAGACAAGTTGTTTCGGATCAAGGATTTTCTGTTCTTCCCGCAATGCCTTACGGGCCGCGGCGACGTCGGGCCGATCTTGTTCGGCCGCGTGTAGACTTTTTTTTTAAAGGTTAGGTTGATGTGGCGAAGGGACCGGGAAATCCCCGATTGGCTCACCTTCACCTTTTCTTTCGCCAAGCGAGCCTGAAGCTCTGCAAGGGTACTATCCGGTTGTTCGGCTACAAGCTCCTTAACCCGCTCTGTGTGTGGCTCAAGCGTGAAAGTCTTGTACCCGCCAAACTTGTCTGGACTGACACTGCCCGTTTCGCGCTTACGCTTGATGATTCCGCCAACAGTACTCAAAGCCATGTTGTAAAGCTCAGCAACTTTTACGCGGGTATGACCGGCTTCGATTGCCGCAACCACCCGTTCGCGCAAATCGTCGGAATAAGGCTCCCCATTCATGACTGGCCCCTTTGTTCCAGTGGGCATCTTGAATCTGATTCGCGCCGTCGTGGGAATCCCCCATCACCGATTCAACCTTTTCGTCAAATGCTCTAGATCAGCCGCAGCGCCTTCCGCATCGCCCGCCTTACGCCTGGCGACGGCGCGACCGTAAAGCGCCGCTGCGAGCCGCGGGTTGAGCCGCAGCGGCGCGTTGTAATCCTCGATCGATTTTTCGAGAACCCCTCGCTTGAGGTGGGCAAGGCCACGGTTCGACAGGATCTCGGGATCGCGTGGATCAAGTTTCATCGCCTGGTCGTAATCGGCAATTGCCTGGTCCAGTTCGCCGTGATCGCGATAGGTGTCTCCGCGATTAACCAAGGCAGCGACAAGGCGGGGGTTGGCCTTGAGAGCCTCGGAGTAGTCCGCGATTGCGCGGTCGAGATCGCCCTTGTCGCGCCAAGCGAGGCCTCTGTTGGTCAGCATCGTCACATTGTCCGGTGCGAGTTCAATTGCAGTGGAAAAGTCGATGATAGCCCGATCGTTGTCGCCTTTGTTGTTCCAGGCGACGCCGCGGTTATTAAAGGCAGGCGCATACGTCCGATCGACCTTGACCGCCGCATCGTAATCGGACATCGCGAGGTCGAAATCGCCCTCACTCCGCCAGGTAAGGCCGCGGTTAGTGTAGGCAACAGCCAGTTCCCGCGCGCTTCGCCCTCGCGAATTGATCACCGCGGTGCAGCCGTCCTTGACGATATCGGCAGGATAAACCTCTCCTTCGTTGTTGCACAGCGCCCATTCTGGCGGCACCTGGGCTTCCTGTGCCGCCGCCAGGTCAGCGACTGCGGCCGCGACCAGGGCCGCGAGGGCGAGGCAGGCGATGTGTACAATCCTGAGCATGCTCATCCGAGGTTTTGCGGTTGCACTACAGTATTACAATTTGCGCACATATCTCGTATCGGATCTGCAGTAGCGAAGGACTGAATCTGGAATGAAGACCACAGATCATAATATAGGACCGTATATTAATTCGTTCGATCGACAAAGTGTTAGTAGTATCTCACGCTGCAGGAGATAGGTTCGAAATCCGGCTTCGACGTCATCGGAGCGTCGGTGTCGGGCTCGTAAAATGTCTTGATGTTTCCGCACAGGCAATTTCCGGCCAGTCGTTGGAACCCCCGCCCATAGGTGAGGTTCCGATCCAGCGCATCGTGAACACGCCCTCATCTCCGACGGTGAAACGGACCTGCAGGTGCTTGCCGGTCGATCGCGCGGGTCCTTGCCGAAAGCCAATTCTCGTTTGGGTCGCGCGCCAGATTTTCCTTACCTCTTCGAAGTCGATCAGCCGAGAGCGCTCCACCACATGCAGGTTCTCGGGGAAGGGTGTGCCGAACAGGTCGACCACGGCATACTTCATATCGGTCGAACCTGGTCAACGCAGGCCTCCTCTCGAATCGCATTGCCAACTCTGTCGAAGGTTTTCCGGCTGTCACACAAACACACTTCCCATCATGTCATCTTTAGCTGACAACAAGCTGAAGCCTGCCTGAAGATAAACTGAATAATCAAAATCGATGATGGTGTTCTGAATTCAGCCATTCAGCGGAGATACAGACAACTAATGTATTGGATGTGCCGCGAGGACACGGTCTCGAGCGGGAACATACCATGAGTTGGCCCGAAAGCGAGATCACTGAAGGCGCGAAAGGACTCAAGAATTCGCGCACCGCTTCGGTGGCGAGCTGCCGGCGGGAAGATGCGGCCTCACTGTCGGTTGAGTCCAGCGCGGCTAAAAAAAGGCTGACACACAATGAAGAATCCACGACGAGAGAACGGATTGAAGCGCCCGGTGACGTTGACGATTTCCGCAATGGCGTTTGCTGCAGATGGCGCGCAGGCGCACCATTCGCTGGCGATGTTTGACCAGGAACATCCGATCGAGATCGCCGGCACAGTGCTGGAGTTCCGCTACACGAGTCCTCACACTTTCATTCTGCTCAACGTCAAGGATACGGACGGCGAGAGCACGGTGTGGATCCTGGAAGGCCTGTCTCCCAGCTCCCTCTCCCGCGTCGGCATCTCGGCGACAACCATCATGCCAGGCGATGGACTGGTCCTGACGGTCGACCCCCTGCGCACCGGTGCCCTGGGCGGCTCGTGGTCACCGAACAAGACGTGGTGGTTTCCGGACAGACGGCCTCTCATCAAGCCTTGAGAGATCCATCAACATCAGGAGACTCGCCAACCGCCTAACCTGCGCGGCAGGTTTCCGTCTGTAACCGGACTACGCGGCGCGGCCTCCAAATGAAATCCATGTGCTGCCGGCTGACGTACGGCTCGAGGCTGCATTTCTCCCGGAGTACCCGGACGGCAGGGGCGATCTGCTCCGCGCTTTCGGGCTCGCTGATGCAATGTTTCCGGGTGCAGGCGGAGGGCACACGGTCCGGTCCCGCGCAGGCCCTTTTCTATTTCAGGCATTCGAGGTTTTTGCTACTCTCATGACCATTTCGCTCACGTGTTCGCCTGACCGGCAAGCCGCCGCACCGTCGCCTTTAGCTTCCCAATCCTCAGCAGCCGCTTTGTCCTCTCCCGCTGATAGTCCTTGTCCCAACGCGCGAAGTCCCTTTCCGCATTCGTTAGGCGGGTGAGGGCGGCGTTCCAAACACGAGCAGCTACCCCTGCGTGTCTGAGTGCAGCCGGTTTACGGACATATGTCGCTTCCTCCTCGGGCGATAGTTGGCGGAGCCAATCATCTTTGCGCGCTCCCATTGCCATAGCGATATCCTGTGGTGCTGGAGTGCGATCGTTTGGTCCTCGAAGTTGGTGAGGGCCGAGCAACGTCAGATTCGACAGAGTTCACTGAAAGGGCGCATCCGGACGACGTGGCGAGTCTCGGCTGGCTGCCGAGGCGGTGCTGCAAAAAAGCCTGCGCCGGTTGACACGGGCCAAGGTGGTGCAACGGGTGATCACGTAAAACCTCGCTAAGGTGATGCCGCCATGCCCTGCGGCTCGATAGTCGGCTAAAATCGGGCACTATCCGCGGTCCTGCCAGCTGCGCGGCTGGCTCTTCGATGCAACGCCTCCTCCAAGGGAAGAAACCAAATCACCAGAGCAGCAGCGGAGGTGACGATTCCAGAGCCTCAGAGCCAAACGGTTCCCGCCTTTGGCGGACTCGATGGTAAACTCCACGAAACCCATCATGGCGTTTCCGCGGCTAGCCCCACGGTGGGTTTCGCTGCGCTCAATTCACCCGCGAATCTGAACCAATCTAGGTTCGCGCCATCTCGCGTTATTTGATGTAGAATTTCACAGGAACATTAAATGACAATTCGCTGTCCAAAACATTGTCGGGTGGCTTTGGTAGCGGCTGCGCGCGCACCAGCATCGCGAGCGTTTCTTCGTCGAGCGTCTCTGATCCCGAGCTTCGCACGATGCGGCTATTTACCACGCGCCCGTCATGGTCAATCGTAAAAGCGACCGTGACGGTGCCCTGGTCTCCGCGTGCACGCGCCTTATCCGGATAATGCTTGAAGCGTTCAAGATGGGCTGCAAGCGTGCTCTCCCAGCGCGCGATCGCTCGCGGCGCGTTGGCCTGCGGCGGAGCAGTTGCCTGCTTCTCCTCGGCCGGGGGTTCGAGCTTTGGCGGCTCCGGCATCGGCAAAGACAACTCGGCTTGCTCGGGCGGCTTTTCTTCTTTTTGTGGCGGCGTCGGGTCGCTCTGCTCTTCTTGCAAGGGGCCGGGCGGTAAATCCTGCATTGGCGCCGGGCCGGTTATAAACGATTCGGGAAGCTCGACGACCACGACCGGCGTATCAACGCCAAATTCCGATTCTTCGCTCGCGTCATCCATGATCGCCATGGCGCCAAGGCCGAGAGCCGCCACCACCACTGCAAAGCAAAGAGCCCAGCGCACGAACTCTGCGCGGCGATCCGAAGTCATTTCGGCAGCCGCGGTCACCGCAAAGCTTCCACGTCAAGCCCGACGAGGGCGACCTTTGTGTAACCGGCGGTGCGCAACGCATTCATTTTCTCCATGAGGCTGCCGTAGCGCACGGACTTGTCGGCCCGCAGGTATACGAGCTGGTTGCGGTCGCCCTTTGAAAGGCTGTCGAGTGCAGCCCGAAGGCCTGCGCCCGACACCGGGGCGTCACCCAGCCACAGCGTCAGATCGGACTTGATGGTCAGAAAGATCGGCTGATCGGGGCGCGGCCGCGGATCCACGTTGGAGGTCGGCAGGTTGACCGCAACATCGACCGTTGCGAGCGGCGCAGCGATCATGAAAATGATGAGCAGGACCAGCATGACGTCAATGAACGGCGTCACGTTGATTTCGTGAACGACGTCAAGTGAATCTTCGCCGTGGTCGAGACGGATGCTCATGGGGCTACTCCGCCATCGGCACCGCTGCGGGGCGCCGCCGCGGATCGAACGTGTCGTGCCGCGCGGCGGGCGGCTGACTGAGATCGCGGCTCACGAGGGTCAGGATTTCGACGCTGGCGTCGGCGTAGAGCGCGCGATAGTTGGCAATCGAGCGGGCAAACATGTTGTAGATCACCACCGCCGGGATGGCGGCCGCCAGCCCGAATGCGGTGGCAAGTAGCGCCTCGGCAATGCCGGGCGCCACAACCGCAAGGTTGGTCGTGTGCAGCTTCGAAATGCCGATGAAGCTGTTCATAATGCCCCAGACGGTGCCGAACAGGCCGACAAATGGTGCGGTCGCCCCGATGGTCGCGAGAATTCCGGTCGCACGCATCATCTTGCGGCCGATACCGGCCTCGATGCGTTCGAACCGCGCCGTGATGCGCTCCTTGATGCCTTCGATATCGCGGCGATCGGTAGAGCGGGCAAGTTCGGCTTCCACGGCGCGGATCAGAAGGGCAACGTGGGGACTTACTCCCGCCGCCGCCGCGGCGGTGTCGGCAAGCGAACGGGCGGCGCCGAGCGCGCGTTGCGCGCGGTTGAGACGGCGCCTGACACCCACAAGCTCCAGCGTCTTCGCAAGCCAGATCGTCCAGGTCAGCACGGAGGCGAATATCAGCCCGATCATCACCGCTTTGACGATGATGTCCGCCGACATGAACATGCCATACGGCGTCAGGTCTTTCGGCAATAAGGCTGAAGCCGTTTGCTCCGCGGCAGTTGCGGCATCCGTTGACTGCTCCGAAGCACCGCCGCCTGGGGGAGGCGTCATCTCGCCCCGCTCAATAGCGCTTGATGGCGCAACGGGTGTGGCAATCGGCGCCGCAACTTGTGGCGCGGCTATAGCGGCTGCTGGCACCGCAGGACCCGCGGGTACAGACTGGTCCGCCTGAGGCGTAGACGCGCTTTGTGGTCTCGCCTGTCCATAAGCCGAGATCGGACCGCAAGCTACTATCAATGCAAGTAGGGCTGCACCGGGGATAAGCATGATACATTTCCACGTAGTTCATTCGCATCTGGCGATAGGAACGGATCCCGCTCCCACTCGACGCAACTCGGTATTTGTTCGCGCGCGATGAGCGGATTTATGTTGGCGGTTGGGATGGCGTAGCGATAGCAGCCCCACGCTAACCTCCTTGCCGAACATGGCTCCTGGGCCACATGCCACTTGGCGCAAAATTAGTAGTGCGGGTTCGCGAAGCGGCTCCCCCATTCGACCGGACCTCACCATATTTCAGACCCCTGCAAGCCCATTGCATAATCGACACACTTGACCTCGCGCTTATGTCGATGCGCGCCGACCACAAGCACGGTGTACCCCGCAAATCCCAGGCGGGGACCGACTCAGGCCGGGATCTCAGGCGTGGGGAGGGCCGCGGGCACTAAATAGAAGATGGTCAAATGAAGCCGGCTCACTGGCCGCCAGTGACCAGAGTAATATCTCGCTGAATAACCGAGGTGCGAGAACAATCGCCAGCATCGAGAGGACGAGTGCGCCTGCGAGATTAATATTAGCGCAAATGGCACAGAAATCGCCCGAAGGATGAGCCGGGTTCTTTTGCGGGAGCGAACCGGCAGAACCGTCGCCCTCGCTGCCCGACAGCGCCAACCCAATCGGGCTGTTACCGATCCTGCTGAAATGAGCGTGGCCGAAGGCAACGCAAAACTGGAGGGCCAATGCAAAACACGCCGGCCACACTATCCTGCCGCAGTGCGACCTGAACCACCTCATTGTGCGGCGTCCGATCTCAAAGTGAAAGTAGTCTTTCGTGTAGTACCCTACCAAACGTACTTGCTTTGTGAAGCCCCCAGGAGCCCATGTTTAGAAACAAAAACTATGGTCGCCTGCCACAAATTGATACCCATTCGGTTCCGAGGCAATGGGCGGAGTAGGAAAGAGTCGATCGCGAAATACGTTAGCGGAATTTGAAAATTAGTTGATTAGAATTTCATCACTTATAGTCTAGTGGACTATAGGTTATAACATGAGTTAAACATCTTTACTTAATGTAATTCGTTCGTTAGGTTTGCGAATCAACTGTTCGCGATTGAGAGAGGGGCGCGGCGGATGGCTTGGTTCCGGTTGAACCGTGGCGGAGTTGCGTGGTTGGCCTTATTTGCGCTGGCCTGCCAGCTTATGCTGCCGTTCGGCCACTTTCACGCGGGCAAATTCGATGGTCGTTCGTTAGCATTTGCGGCGCTCGAAAACGGCGACGCAGCCGCTGACAGTACGCCATCGCCACCGCAAAAGAAGTCGAATGGCCTTGCGGTTGATTTCTGCGCGATCTGCGCGAACACCAGCCTAGCCGGCACGCTTATTCTAACAGTTCTGACAGTCATTCTAGTGCCGCGTTTATTCGCCGAGATATTGTCCTGGTCATTGGCGGCGCGTGAGCCGACATCATTTGATCACCTTCCATTTAGCGCCCGCGGTCCTCCCCGAGCCTGATATACCGGCCTAAGCCCGTCACTTCACTCGGACTCCTTCGCAGGGATTCGGGGATTCACCGTGCTTATGGTGGGCGGGTTGCGCGATACGCGCGCGATTTTGTGAGCGTTGGGGGGGCTAGCGATGCGTTGGAGAACATATAAGGGGATGCTGCTCGGCGGTTCTGCGTTGGCCGCCGTTTCGATGGCCGATCGGCTATTAGCCCAGGAACCGGGCGTCTCACCGCCCGTGTCGCC
>JASHYD010001207.1 GCA_030043175.1 Xanthobacteraceae bacterium
CGCGCCGATGAACGTGTCGATGAGACGCAGACATCGAGCGGCGTACCAATCAGCATTGTTGCGCGCGGGGTCGGATGCCAACATGTCCCGAGCGCGACGTTCATGAGGCTTTGTTGAATAGGTCGGATTGTGAGCAATTGAGCCTGAGGCGCAGGCCTTTCTTGCGTCCGGTCCTGACATGGATAGCTTCCATCTCACCGCGCTTGACACGCTGCCACACGGTCTGCCGGGAAACGCCGAGGCGGCGCATGACCTTTTGAACCATCGCGTCAAGAACAATATGCAGATGTTGCAGATATTGTTGGAGGCAGGGACTCGACGGGCCAAAAGCTCCGAGGCACGAGAAGTTCTGGAGGAGGCGAGCCGTCGAATCATAGCCATGGCAGCAGCGCAGCGTGTCCTTTACACGACGCACGATGCGACGCGATTCAACGCGCCTGAGTTTCTCAATACTGTTTGTGAAAGCGCCAGGCAGACCTTTCCTCAGGAATTGGAAATCGATTGTGAAGCTGATGCCATCCAGCTATCGAACGACGCGGCGATGCCGCTTGCGCTGATTGCGAATGAACTGCTTACGAATTCCGCTAAGTATGGACTGAATGGACAGGCTGTAGGCACTATTCGGGTTCGGTCGGGAAGGGAGGACGACTCGTTTCTCTTCTATGTCGAAGACGACGGCCCAGGCTTCGATCTGGCGTCGGTCCAGCGACGATCGTCAGGGTTGGCTCTCGTTCAGAGACTGGCGCGGCAGCTCGGCGGGAAGTTTGAGGTGACCAGAACACCCGCCACCCGGTGCAGTGTGCGGTTTCAATAGAGTGGGCCTCTGTGCATTCCAGTCGCGTGACTCTGTAATCGGCCTGAGCGATAATCCACGAGCGCCACCGGGTGACGGTGATCTGCTCGGTTCCCATCAGAAATCAAAATCGGTGCGAATCGCAAGAAATCGAAAACCAAAAAGTTGCGTCTTGTCTTCGCGGCGAGATCTTCCGCCCTGTGATCAAAATCGCAGGATACCATACATGCGCGTCCACGTTGCCGGAGCATTCGTCCTTACTCTTACCATTTTCCAGACACCACTAGCAGACTAATACGCTTGGCATTCGGAGCCGCCGCAAAAGCGTTAATTCCCACGTTTGAGCACGGTACGTTCCTCAATCCGTGAACGACCTGATATGGCTAATGATCCGCGCGACTCTGTACGGCTTGAGAAAGAACCCGTCGTGCGCGGTCGAATCGGCGGCGTTAGCCTCTCCCGAGGAGAGGACGACTTTGATTCCGGGATGGTCTGATCGAACGCGCCGACAAAGTTCTACTCCATCGATGGGGCCGGGCATTCGGACATCGCTGATGACGATTTTGACATCTCGCCTGAGTGTCAAAATTTCGACCGCGTCAGTACCATCCGATGCCTCGACGACCAAGTAACCAGCGCCCTGCAGCTCTTCAGCGAGCTTCGTGCGCATCATCGCTTCGTCTTCGACCACAAGCACAGTTACAGCTTTATTTTCGTGCTCTGAGCCGGCTTCTCGCTGAATATCAGCCATGTCGGCGAGCTTCCCTGTGGAACTTGCGTTTTCGGTACGCGCACTTCATCAAACCATGGTAATTACTAACAATGTTGCAAGAATCGGAAGCGCCGCATAACGAACCGGAGATACTGATACCTCGTCGTCGAGAGTGTTCCAGCAATGTCAACTCACCTCGCCGATAAACGCGTGCTGATTGTCGCAGCTTGTCAATGAGGTCACGGCTATGGTGGCGCTTTTCGCGATCCGAGCGGGCCCCGCTCTACGTCGCCATTGAGTGCGCCGGCGAGGGGTGACGTCAACGTGAATCCTCCTCCGAATGACACACGGGAATGATCAACAAAAAGACCTCGCGTTCGTTCGCGCGGTAACAGATATTTGAGCCGGAGACCGCGGGGCCGAACCGGCAAGTATGTCAGGGGAATTTTCAGATCACGTGCTCCACTTCTCGTTGCACTCCCGCTGCACCGCGAGGCGTTTGACTGGCGCGCACACACGCCCCAAGCGCGGGCCTTTAGTTCAGAGCAATCCCAAGTCTGCTTCGCCGTGGGCTGTATTGCGGCGTGATGGAACAAAGCTGCCGCCCAATGTCTTGTTTACGACGCAGCGGTTTTTTCATGATATAGAATAGGGAGTAACTCATGCTGAACAAACTCGTGATGGCTGCCGCGTTCGCAGCGATCGTGACGGGCGTGGCCTTTGCGCAACAAGACACCATCGGTGCCGGCGCCCCCGCGACGGCACCGGTCCCGGCGATAACGCAAGTTCTGACTACGCTGCCGCAGGATGCTACTACTGTCAGCAACTACTATAAGCAGAACGTCTATGATCCTTCTGACGCCAAGATTGGCGAGATCAGCGACGTTCTTCTCAACAAGCAAGGGAAAGTCGATGCGTTCATGGTCGCCGTCGGTGGCTTTCTCGGAGTCGGTGAAAAGGATGTGGCCGTTCCTTTCGATGCCGTTCACGCCACCCAAAAGGACGGCAAATGGTACCTGACCATGAATGCCACAAAAGATGCACTCAAGAACGCGCGCGGCTACAAGTTCGACAAGGTCAAGTCCACTTGGGAACCTGCGTAACGAGATTACACGCATGTGAGAGTTCGCCCTGCCGCCAACGCGGCAGGGTTTTCGAGGCGGGCAAAGGAAGCTGATCGACTTGTCGGACTGAATGTCAGAGGGTAACGAGAGCACGCTCAGACGGCGCGGCGGCCCGCGAGGCGTGGTAGAGAACAAGCAGGATGATCGCGCCAACCGTCGCGACCACAAAACTCCAGATGTTAAGGCCGGTCACCCCTGGATCGACTAACGAGTTGAAGACAAAGCCACCGATCATCGCCCCGACAATGCCCAGCACGATGTCAAGCAGGCAAGGAATCACCGACATACGAGAAGATTGTGGTTGGTGGGACGCAGGACGAGACCGAGACGCCTCTCCCGTTTATGGACGGTGCTGCAGCATATCCACTTACAGCTCGCGCAGAGGAGCCGCTGGTCACTCCGACGACGCCTGGTCGAAGAAGAACCGTATCATTTCGCGGCTGGTCGGGACCGCGCGGATCGGTGTACGATCCGACTGTGCTTCCGCCCGACCAGGCGTGGCCGCCGCCGTGCAGAACCCATTGTTCCAGGACTGGCTGTCCGCCTTCATCCACGTGCACGGTGCGGGTGTAGTGGAGGCCGCCCGCCTCGCCCGGGATGACGTCCGCGCGAAGATAGGCCGCCGCCTTCGCCTGGGTAATGACCTGGTCGCCGTTGACGAGATTGACGGTCGTGTCGCGGTCGCCGTGAAACACGATAGTCGGAATGGCGCTTCGCGCCCCATCGTGATGCGGCGATCGGGCCGCGGCGCCCGTGCGCATCGCGGCGAAGGCGGACGGGACGCCGGAAGCGGCCCCGCACGCCAATCCGGAATGCACGCCGACCGCGGCGTAGAGATCCGGATAGGTCCATCCCATGATCGCCGCCGCGGCACCGCCCGCCGATAGACCCGCGATGTAGACGCGGCCGCGCTCGACCGGCAAATCGCCCATAATCTCGCACGTGATCCCGGCGATGATCGACGGCTCGCCCCTGCCGCGCTGCTGGTCGTTCGCATTGAACCAGTTCCAGCACTTGGAGATGTTCGCCGACTGCGCCTGTGCCGGATATGCGACAAGGAAGGTGTGCTCCTCCGCGACGTCGTTCATCCGCGTGCCCGCGGCGAAATCGTCTGGTGACGGCCGGCCCTTCGGCTTCCGCCCTCTCGTACGTCCATCCGCGAGCTGTCGATCGCGGTGGCCTTCAGCCGGACGGCTTACGAAATGCGCAAGCCCGCCGCGTAGCAGGTGGTCAGGATGACCTGATGTTTGTTGCAGTCTATGCGGCTGAGGAAATGTCGGACTTCTTCAGGGCTCAAGACGACTGGGAGCTTCTGTGGTTTTTTGGGAAGTGGGATGTCTTCTCCAAATACCCAGTCCTTCTTCAGGGTACCATCGGCACGCCGTGGCGGCTCAATGAGGCGCTTATACCAGAAAGTGGGCTTCGTTACTATTATGTTAATCCAGTCGGGTGTGGGGAGCGGTTGACGATCGTGCCGAAGCTGCGGCCATAAATGCGATGGCGAGCGGGTCGCAGCACAGCACTATCAGAGCGATGAGCCACCGGATTGCGCGCTCGCTATTCGTGTCGGCCCCACGAGTTCGGCGACATACCGGATGGGTACAACCTCGGTTCTCGAGCCGGCGGCTTTGGGCGCCCGCGGAAGCGCGTTCCACCTTGAGGGCAGCCAACAACTCGGGTTATCCGAGTACCTCAACCGGCTCGGCGCGCATCGGGGAGACGTTCCCCACCGAAGCGTTTGGCAAAGGCCGACCGCGTTCCGGCTTGGAAAAAGCAGAACACCACAAACCGAAGATCATCGCGACGTAGGGAGCAGGTCAGCGGCGCCGCCCGTTATTACGATCGCGATGACGATTGGCGCGCCAACGCCGGCGGCAGCAGCGGCGTTCCGAGTCGTTAAGGCGGCTTACTGAATGCACTTCGTATTCGGAAAACCGTGAAATCTTCTGCACGATCTCGGGACAATCTGACCTACAAATTTGGGAAAAAGCGGCAATCCTCGCGCAACACTTCGTACATCGACCATTCCACTAGCTCGAGCTTCTGGCTTGAGCGTCTTAAGTGCGCCCAGCAGGGTCTTCAGATCAACAATAGTTTGTGCAAACCTGTCGTCACGGCGGCGTCGGATGGCCGACGCTACGCAGCGGTATCCCCAAACGGGCTATGTCGGACCCGCCTCCGCTGTGTGAATTTCCGCAATATTGTAATTAGAATAATTAAAGATACTCCCGCCGTGAGCGGTCGAGGCGTTCCATGGGGAGGGTTGCAAACCTAAATGCGTCACAGCCGTGCGGAAATTACGTGGCAGCCATGCGCAAGATCACCTTGCCTTGCACAGAGGACGTCGCGAAAGTTAATGTGCTATATTCGTGCGGTAATTGCGATACGCACCCATGGCTCACTTTATTAAAGCTCCATATCAGCCCAAAATTTCCTCAGGGGAAAAAATTGACAGATGGACAAAAGACACTCATCAGTGCGCTTGTCGTGATTGCACTTAGTGCCGTGGTGTGGTGGCTTATGATCGAGGGAATTATAAAAGTTTTTTTAGGGAATAGATGAACATCACACATAAGCCAACGCAGGCCGCAGTGGGGCGGCGTTCCGGGGTACGCGCCATCAAGGCGATTACTGAATGCGTTTCGCAAAGAATATTCCAACCAAATAGCCGAGTTGGATGGCCGTTCCAACTATCACCATAGCTACGACGATTGATAAAAAACTGTCACCACGAGCAATTCCGACTGTTAGCGAAAACATCACTGCCAGAACGACCGCAGG
>JASHYD010001208.1 GCA_030043175.1 Xanthobacteraceae bacterium
AAATCCCGCTCGCGCTTGAGGGCATCGGCGACAGGCAGCGTAATGGCGCCCCGCAGAGCCGCAATGGCGGCGATCGGTGCATTCTGGCCTCTGGCGCGCTTGGTATAATTCGCAGCCGCCGCCTCAAACGCGGCGAGATCGCGCCCACTTGCGAGCTTTTCGTCGCGGTTTCGAGCCAGCACCAGCGGGCGCTTCTCGGCCACCAACCGCCGCGCGGATGCAATGGCACCGGCGACGAGATCGCCCTCGATGAGTTCGTCGATAAGGCCGCTGTCGAGTGCCTCCCGGGCCGGGATCGGGTCGCCCGAAAGAATCATCGCCATGGCCTTTTCGATTCCGACCAGCCGCGGCAGGCGCTGCGTGCCGCCCGCGCCGGGAATGATGCCGAGCTTGATTTCCGGCAGGCCAAGGCGCGTGCCAGGAGCAGCGACGCGCATGTGGCAACCCAGCGCAAGCTCGAGACCGCCGCCAAGCGGGGTGCCGTGCAGCGCCGCCACAACAGGCTTGCGGCTCGCTTCGATCGCCTCGATGATGGCGATGGCAGTGGGCTGGCGCGGCGGCTGCCCGAATTCCGTGATATCAGCGCCGGCCACGAAGGTGCGGCCCGCGCAGGCGATCACCGCGGCCGAGATATCGCGATCGCCGGTCGCCCGCGATAGCAGGTCGAGGAGCCCGACCCGGACCGCGTGCTTCATGGCATTGACCGGCGGATTGTCGATCGTGATGACGGCGACATCGCCATCGGCTCTCATGCTCACAAATTCAGACACGCCCGGCATTCCTCTGTTGCATCGAGAGTTCCCAAGCTAGCGGTTCGGCCGGAAAATGCGAACGGGTGATTGCCGTCCTTGCAAACCCAGAGAGCTCGCGCCGACTGCGAGCGAATGCGGCCGGCTCCACCGCGAGGGTCTTTGATCACCGAAAACTGGCCGGCGCAGCCACAACGAAGCGATTACCGGCATGATCTTGATCGGCAACATCGCCGGCTCGCTCGCCGCTGCGGGGAGCTGTTCAATGGCGATCGGATCACGGCGGCCCACCGTAGTTCGCTCAGAATTCCAATTTGTCGCCGGGCTTGATTGGGAAAACCTTCACCGGCGTATCGCCAAGCGCGTCCATGTATTCCTGTGGCGTTCCCTTGCCGAGCGAATTAGCGCCGTAATGCATCGGGATTGCGTATTTCGGCTTGAGCATCTCCTTGGTGGCATAGGCGGCATCGACCGGATCCATCGTGAAGTTGCCGCCGATCGGCAGCATGACCAGATCTGGCTTGTAGTATTGACCAATGAACTTCATGTCGCCGAACAGCCCGGTGTCGCCGGCGTGATAAATCTTGAAGCCGTTTTCGAGGGTGAGAATGAAGCCAATCGGTTCGCCGCCCGGCAGCGTTTCGTCTTTATCGGAAGGCAGCATGCCAATCAGGGCCTGGCCATTGTTCTTGGCAGGATCGCGCCAGGCTAGTTCCGAGGAATGTTCGGCGTGGGTTGCGGTCACCTTGATTCCAGGGAACGGGTAGATCGAGCCGCCCTTGTTGAAACGCGGCACCAGCCGCGGCGGCAAGACGCCCAGCGTCAGTAGCGCCTGGTTGAGGCCGGCGGGGCCGTACATCGGCACGTCGTTCTTCTTTGCCAGCGGAACCGCGTCCTCAAAATGATCGTAGTGGGCATGGCTGACCAGGATCAGGTCGAGCTTTCCGATGGCGTCGAGGTTCTTGTACTGCGGTGGGGTCGTCGGATTGTTAGTGAGGTAGGGATCAATCATGATGACCTTGCCGGTTGGCGTAGTAATGCGGAATGCCGACTGTCCCAGCCAAAGCAATTCGACTTTTCCGGTCTGCGCGATTGCCGAGGCGCCTGCGTCCAGAAAGGCGCTGGCGAGCAATGCGGCAATCAGATTGAGCGCAAGGCGTTTCATCACGATCTCCTGTGTGACAGCGCCGCCCGGCGCCATCCGATGCCGCAAAGCTTATCATCCGTGCGCAGATAGTTCGAGAGTTCGGCGCTGACGTGTGGCGTTACCCGCCT
The DNA here is from genome assembly GCA_030043175.1 of Xanthobacteraceae bacterium. The sequence goes on from JASHYD010001208.1 coordinate 2,025, forward strand.
ATGCGGGGACGGGGTCACGAGGAGGAACACTGCATCACATGATGAGGTCGCCGTTGAGAAAGGCTTGCGCTTCCGCACTGACCGGACTGTCGAAGAACGACTTCGCGGCCGCGCTCTCGCGCACACGGCTCGTCGGCAAGACGGCGCGGGGTTGCGAGCACCACTTTCACACCGCGGGCAGCGACCTGCACGATCACGTCCTCGACCACCTTGGTGCGGCGGCTTGCAACGGGCATGCGATCCGGTTTCGAGACCACGACACCGCCGTCTACGCATTCATCATCTTGGCTGCAGCACCGTATCGATCAACGCGGGCTGGCCAGCCTTTACCTGTGCGATGGCGCGCCGCAGTGCGCCCGCAATCTCAGTGGGCCGCGTAATCGGCCCCTCGGCGTACCAACCGCAGGACTGCGCAAGCTTGGCGAAATCCGGCTCCGGTGAGGTGATGTCCTGGCCGATATACGCGCGCTCCACCGGCGTGCCCCGATGCTGGGCGATGTGGATTTGGTGCTCCCAGTCGTTGTAATAGGCGCGGTTGTTGTACATCACGATCAGGAATGGGATGTTGTTCTTTGCCGCGGTCCATAGGGCGCCGGCGTCGAACATCAGATCGCCGTCGGGCTGAATATCGACCACCAGGCGGCCGCTGCCGCGGTGCGCCAACGCGACTCCGATCGACACCCCGATCTGCGTGCCGGTGCCGAGCGCGCGGCCCGCGTGGCGATAGGGCCGGTCGAAGTCCCACAGCTTGAGAACCCAATCCTGCAGGGTGCACGCCGTCAGCACCCAGTCCTCGGTTTTAATGACCTGCCAAATTTCGTGCGCCAGGCGCGGCAGCGAGATTGGGCTTGCGTCCCAGCCCTTGCGCGCCTGCTCGTCCCATTTTGCGAACAAAGCGTCATGACGAGAAGCGATCCCCGCGGCGCGATCCGCGATGCGATCGGCGAGAGCGGCGTTCCGGCCGACCCGATCCTTGCAAAGTGCCGTCAGCTGCGGGATTGCCGTGACGCTGTCGCCGAGCACCCGCAGGCTGCAATCGGGCATGCGAGTAAAATCCATCGACCATTTTGAGAGCCCGACGTCGCCGAAACCGAGTTCAATCATTTCACATGTGGCCGGATAGAGCGGCTGGGTGGCCCGCTTGGTGCGATCGATGATGTGGGTCGGCTTTTCCCAGTCGCGGGTGTCGAGAGCGAGGATAAGATCAGCCTCACGGAAAACGCTCTTCTCCATGCTCAAATTAAGGAGATGGCGGTTGGGGAAATTGAGCCGCCCGTTGACGTCATAGACGGCGGCGCCCACCGTCTCGGCGAGTTCCACCAGGTGATGAAATCCTTGGGCATCGCGGCCGACATATTCGGCAAGCAGCACCGGAAACTTTGCCGCCAGCAGCCTGTCCGCGATTTTTGTCAGGGCTGCGGCGTCGGCCGCCATCGCGGTTGGCACTGTCGCGTCGGCATGCGACGGCATCCGTACCTGCGCGGTGAGCGGCTGCTCCTGCAGCCACGCGTCGTAGCACATGTAAATCGGACCTTGCGGCTCCGTCATCATCGCCGCATATGCGCGCGCAAAAGAGTCCGGCACGCCCTCGATGCTGCCGGGCTGGTAGTCCCATTTGACGTAGTGGCGGACCTGCTCTCCCTGAACGTTGGCGGTGTGGATCCAATCGATGAAGGGGCGACGCTTGCCCTCGTCCATCGGGCCCGTTGCCCCGATCACGAAAACCGGCGCGCGGTCCACATAGGCATAGTAAATGCCCATGGTGGCGTGGAGCAGCCCGACAAGGTCGTGAACGATCGCCACCATCGGCTTGCCAGTCGCCTTGGCGTATCCGTGAGCGATCTGCACCGCAATCTTTTCGTGCTGACAAAGCAGCATCTGCGGATTGTTGCCGCCATAGTTGACCAGTGAATCGTGCAGGCCGCGATAGCTTGCCCCTGGATTAAGCGCAATATACGGAAACCCGAACTGCTTGATCAGGTCGACGATTACGTCCGACTGCCAACGCCCTTCGACGTGAGCGCCCTTCGGGCCGGTTCGGTCGTCAGCTGGGCCGGTATCGGTCGCGGTTTCGTTCATGGGACTTCACGGCTCGAGGCGTGTCAGCGCGCTTGCGGACTTGACGGGGGAGTGACCAACCCAGCACCCGCGAACATGGCGTTTGTTGCGCGGCCGGGGCGGCATCGCCTTAGCTGCGATGGTAGGCTGTCCGCCGGAAGCGGGACCATCAATGCGCCGCCGCATTGAGGCAGTCACGATGCGTCGAACGCCTTGGCGACGAGATCGACGATGTTTTTCGGAGTCTTGACGATGGCGTCGCTGTATTTCTGCACCTCCTCGCCGGGCGTCGGCTCGATGTAGATGTTGCGCTTTTGTGCATCGGCGAGGAAATCCTTGTCGGCCACCACCTTTTCGAACGCGGCGCGCAGCGCCGCCACCCGGTCGGCCGGAACGTTCTGCGGGGCCAACAGCGCCCGCCCAATGGCGGCGCCGGCCGAGATGAATTCGATCGCGCTCTTGGAGGTGGGGTCCGCGACGACCTCCTGCATCAGCGGCACATTTGGCAATTCTGGCGTGCGCTTGAGCCCGGCCTGCAGCAGCGGGATGAAGGTGCCGTTATCGATGTTGTCCTTGTCCTCGGCACGCCAGGAATTCCACGCTTTCGAAACGAGATCGACCTCCCCGCGCAGCAGGGCAAGCGTGTAGGCGGACGAGCCGTCATAGCCACAGATGATGTTGAGCGGCATCTTGGCGAGGACTTTGAGGGTGGCTGGATACTGAAAGCTCTGCGATGCGTGACCGCTGCAGCCTACATTGGTCTTGCCTTTGAACAGGTCCTGAGCGGAGGCAAGCTTGGAGCCCTTGTGCACCATGAAGGCGGTGTTCACCGGCGCGAATGATCCGATGTAGCTCATCTTGGTGACGTCCCAGCGCCCTTGCGCCGGATCCATCAGCTGCACATACGCAATGGTCTCAGGAAACAGCGAGATCATCGAGCCGTCCTTGGGACCCTTGGCATAAAGATAGGAAGCCGCCTTGGAGCCGGCTCCTCCTGGCATGCTCTGGACGATCACGGTCGGCTTGCCGGGAATGTATTTGCCGATGTGGGCGGCAGCGAGTTGCGCGTAGAGATCGTAGGAGCCGCCCGGCGGATGCCCGATCAGAATGGTCAGCTCGTGGCCCTTGTAGAAGTTCTCAACTGTCTGGCTTGCAGCCGGCAAGGCGAAGCAAATTGCCGTGGCCGAGGCAAGCCCTGCGAGGAGGCTCTGCCGAGGGAAAGCCATCATGGACGTCTCCTTGGGTTTCTTTGATTGATTGTTAATGCCGATGAAGCGCGACGGCAACCGGGGTGATCTCGGGGAGCCTGCAACGCCCCGCCGCATGGCAGGATGGTCGTGCGCCGCTTTCGCCGGCTTCAACCGAATGCCGCTTGATCATTGCCGTCGGCCCGCGAACAATCCACTGAAACGCCGGCAGCCGGTAGAATAATGCAAGTAAAAATTGCGGGAGGAGGAGAATGGCGACGCGCAGCAACTTCCTGAAAGCAGCGGCCACGGCCAGGAATTGCTTTCTGCGTGCTGAAAGCACTGCCCAAGCGGCGGCTGCCCGTCATGGTCAAGGGCAAGCGGGTCAAGACGGTTGCACTGCCTGTTCCAAGACGCTGCCAACCTGATGGGCGGTGACGCGTGTTCGTGCCCGTCAAGGGTGCGCAAAATCAATTCATCGTCATCGCTGAGCGCCTGAAGCAAATGGACGCTCTCCATCAATCCGTTCTGGTGGCGCAAGGATCGCGACACGGCGGCCGCAATCGTCAAGTTGCAGAATGAGAAGCTTGCTGCTGCGCGCGTTGCAGCAGCGCAGAGCTCCAGGAGCCAACGATATTCCGGGCGCCAACAAAGTCAGCAGCGGCGGTATAGTCGCGCGGTTTCCATCTCCCCCAAAAGGGGGAAACGTTACTGCGCGCAAGAGGGCCCTATCCGGCGCCGCGACCTCCGGGGGCTTGTGGAATGCGAGCAGTTGGCTTGCGAGTGCTGGTAAGGGGATGGCCTGAGAGGAATTCCACCTCACCTGGACAAAGGTTCATGCGGCCCGCCCGGCAGCCCAAATGTTAGCGTCGGCAGTGCGCGCGGCATTAACTCTCCACACAGGGCCGTGCGTGGCCCCACCCCTTGGACGACTTCCGCCAAGGGCCGAGGGTCACTGCGATTGACCGGAATTAACCCCGCGCGCAGCCGAATGGTACATTGAAAGCCATGGACTGGCTATTCCTGGCTTAGGTATCGGTCTGGACGATGGCCGGGTGCCGCTCTGTGCAACGATCCATGGAATCTGCGCCCAGGAGATCGCTGACCGGAGTCGCCGCGGGAATGCGCGCCGCTTGATCTACGCCAGTTCACCCAAGGTCGGCCTCTCGCTCCGCCTCTTGCGTCTGACTTGCGGTATGACTTGCGGTAGGGAAGTGCGAGAGCGTAGAGGCTAACAGCCGGGCGATCGGATTGCTCGCGTCGTGATCGCCGCCTCACTCGCAGAGTGTTCGGAGACTGACAACCAGCACGTTGGATGACGCTCCATTGAAGAGAAATGCCCCGAGGGCGTCGCGCTGAGCCCCTACGGCCCTGGGGTCCTCGACTAACATTACCTGCAGGGCGCCTCCTGTTAGGTCGGAACTAAGTGCCCCATTGTCGGAGTGTGGCCGCTTCTTGCTCGGCACGCGTGCTTTACCACCGCCGCCAATGACGGCCGTAGCCCCATCGCCGATGGTAGTAGCCGCGATGACCCCACCGGACGGGCGTTATTCGCTCAATCGCAAGGTCGCCGATGACGGTGCCGTTGACAGGCGCGGCTGACGCTCGTGATGTTCCAACGAGCCCGATTCCCCCATCGCCAAAACAACGATCAAGACCATTCGCATCATGATGTATCTCCCCAAAGCGAGTACGGTGCCGGCTGATTTGCAGCGCCTCGGCCGCTATCAAGTAGGTCCGATAAGTTCTTGTTCCGGGGGGCCTTGCATCACACATTCGCGAGTGACTCCTCGCCTTTTATCACCGGTTGGCGAGCGCTTATCATTGGCCGAGTTGGGTAAGAGGCTTTCGCGTTCGGATGCCAGGCGGCCGGCGATGGCCGCTTCGTAAGTCATGCAGCCTGCCGGCAAAGTCTGACGTGAGGCCTTCGCGGTGAAGCGCTCGGGCGCTCATCGCGGTCGCTTCCCGCCTCCTCAAACTAGTGAGTTCCAAAGTCACCGAGGGAATAAACCGATATGACATTTGGCACGTCATCGACCGCCGCAAAGTTGAAGGGCGGGTTGCCAGAGAGCATGGTGGCAATGCCAAATGCGCCGCCTTGGCTGGCATCAACGTTGAACTCTCTGACGAACTCACCAGATTTAGTGAATTCCACGATTTCGCTGGGGTGGGTCGGATCGGCGTTGACGGCGTCGCCGTTGGCGGTCAGGAGATTACCATTGGGCGCAAACACCAGTGCTAACGGGCCGCGTAAGTGCCGATTCGCAAAGATCGGGGTGCCTGTCACTACGGGAGATACCGCATTCCCGGCATGTGGCACCGCAAAGATTTCGTTGTCGGCTGTTGAGGCCACATAGAGAATATCGGTGGTCCTGTCGTAGGCAAGCCCCGTCGGGCCAAGTATCACCGCAGCGGTGTTGGGTTGAACCGTATATCCCATCGCAATTTTTGTCTCGCGCAGAACGGTGACATCGGAAGATCCTACCGCGAGATCGAGGCGCGATACCGTCCCGCTCTTCACGTTCGACACGAACACTTGAGCCTGATAGCCGTTGTCATTAATTGTCAGATCCCATGGGCTGTCGAGGGAGACATTGTCATTCACGACCTTGATCAGCTTGCCGTGGCGATCGATGATCTGCAAAGAGCCCTGTGAGATCGTAGCGAATGTGCCGTCCGTCGTGGGCACGTTGCCGACGAGGACAAACCCCCCTTGCAATACGCCGAGGGCCGTGCTCAGGCCCGTTGGCTTGCTCGTAAAGAACGTCACCGCGGTGCCGCCGCTCCCGGGCGCAACCGAGGGCACCACGGTTCCATTGAGGGTGAGCTG
>JASHYD010001209.1 GCA_030043175.1 Xanthobacteraceae bacterium
TGGTGCACGAAGATGCGGGCGCCCGACGACGGCGCGCGCGAGACTTCGCCAATATTGCGTACAGCCTCTTCGGCATACCAGCGGAAAAATTCCGCCGCGTAAGCAACTTCCCCGCGCGAGTCCGAAAGCGCCTTGCCGTTCTCAAGTGTGATCAGCTTGGCGAGGCGCTCCGCCTCGCCCATGATGACCTCATAGGCCTTGCGCAGAATCTCGGCGCGCTCACGTGGTTTGCGTCCGGCCCAGCCTTCAAACGCGTCCTGCGCCGCGTCGACGGCGGTCCTGGCGTCCTCGACGCTCGCACTAGCAACCGAGGTGATGACGTTCTCGGTCGCCGGGTCGATGACGTCGAAGCGTGCGTCATCGGAGGCCTTGCGCCACTTGTTGCCGATCCAGAGATCGGTCGGAACATCGGCGAGGAGGTTTTCGTACATGGCGTTTATTCCTGCTAGAACACCATCGTCCCGTCCATTATCGCAGCCGCGAAGGACGGGCGCTATGCCGGGACGACGGTTATAGTTGTTTTCAAGGATAAGTTTAACGCCCGCGCGCAAAGTCCCCCATCCTTGGCCACCAAGCATCGTGGCGCCCACCAGCCGTGCATTGCCGATCGAAGGGGCGGACCCTTTGTGGTCGCCCCATGTCGCGCCGGTCACCGGGCGGCGACCACAAGAGTCGCCCCGACGCACAAAAATCTCGGCCTCCGAATTGGGCGGAGGAAGCGCCGCTCGTTTGGATAATTCTCGGTCCGCGCGACGTTGCAAACATTGCGCAGGCAGTCTTCTCGGACAATTGAAGCCTCGTGGCGCGGGACGCCTCGGTTAACTCCGACAGGTCGCCTGCGCAACCCGCCCAAAGCGGCCTGCGGGCTTAGCGGAAACGACCCGGCCGGCGAGGCAGAAGTCTCGGATAGGGGCTGTGGTTGCAGGGTAAATCCAAGCGTCAGAACAAAAGCCTCCGACTTTAGTCAAGGGTGAGCTTAGGCCTCCTTCGCCATCTCCCGCAGCCTGAACTTCTGGATCTTGCCGGTCGACGTCCTCGGCAACTGCGTGAACACGATGTAGTGTGGACATTTGTAGCCGGCGAGGTGCTTGCGGCACCAGGCGAGCAACTCCTCGACCGTCGCGGTCGCGCCCGGCTTCAACTCGACGAAGGCGCACGGCGTCTCGCCCCACTTGTCGTCGGGCTTTGCCACCACCGCGGCGGCCTGAACGGCGGCGTGCCGGTACAGCGCCTCCTCGACCTCGATGGAGGAGATGTTCTCGCCGCCCGAAATGATGATGTCCTTCGAGCGGTCTTTGATCTGAATGTAGCCGTCCGGATGAGCCACGGCGAGGTCGCCCGAGTGGAACCAGCCGTGTGCGAAGGCTTTGTCGGTCGCGGCCTTGTTCTTGAGATAGCCCCGCATAACCACGTTGCCGCGAAACATCACCTCGCCGATCGTCTCGCCGTCGCGGGCGGCGGGCTGCATGGTGTCGGGGTCAAGAACGTCGAGCCCTTGCAGCACCGGATAGCGCACGCCCTGGCGCGCCTTGCGGGCAGCCTGTTCGGCCGCCGGCAGAGCATCCCATTCCGGCTTCCATTCGTTGATGCTTGCAGGCCCGTAGGTCTCGGTGAGGCCGTACACATGGGTGACGTTGAACCCGGCCGCCCTCATCGCCGCGAGCACGGCTTCCGGCGGCGGCGCCGCGGCGGTGACGAACTCGACCGTATGGGGCAACGGCTTCTTCTCGTGCGTAGCGGCGTCGAGAAGCGTCGACATGACGATCGGGGCGCCGCACAGATGCGTCACCTTATGGCGCGCGATGGCGTTGTAGATCGGGGCGGCACGCACCTGGCGCAGGCACACATGCACGCCGGCAACGATCGAGATCGTCCAGGGAAAGCACCAGCCGTTGCAGTGAAACATCGGTAGCGCCCATAGATAGACCGGATGGCGTCCCATGGCGCAGGTGAGCACATTGCCCATCGCCAGCAGGTAGGCGCCGCGATGGTGATAGACCACGCCCTTGGGATCGCCGGTGGTGCCGGAGGTGTAGTTGAGCGCTATGGCGTCCCATTCGTCGCTCGGCATGGACCAGGCGAAATCCGGGTCGCCGCGCTGAAGAAAGTCTTCATATTCCACCTCGCTCAGCCGCTCGCCCGAACCGGAATATTCCGGATCATCGTAGTCGATGACTCGTGGTTTGTTGTTGGCCAGCACCAACGCATCCTTGATGACCTTCGAATACTCGCGGTCCGTGATCAGAACCTTGGTCTCGGCGTGATCGAGCGTGAAGCCAAGGATGGCCGCATCGAGCCGGGTATTGAGCGTGTTGAGAACCCCGCCCGTCATGGCAACGCCGTAGTGGGCCTCGAGCATTGCCGGAGTATTGGCAAGCATCACCGACACGGTGTCGCCGCGTGAAATCCCATATCTGGCAAGCGCCGAGGCAAGCCGTCGGGCACGCGCGTAGAACTCTGCATAGGTCCAGCGGCGAGCGCCATGCACGATGGCGGTGCGCTGCGGAAACACAGCCGCGGCGCGCTCGAGAAACGACAGCGGCGTCAACGGCTGAAAGTTCGCCGGATTGCGGTCAAGACCCACGTCATAGATGGTGCTGGTCATGATAATGCGGTCTCCCCGAATAATTGATGCCGAACGCGCCGGCCGCCCAAGGACCCAAACCATTGCCGAGCCAGCTCGCGAGCAGGAGCGCCGCCAGCATCCAACCGCCGATCACCGCCAGTGCCCCCGCACGGCTGACCGGCCGCTCCGCCGTCGCGCTCGCCGCCGCGCGATGCTCTGCGAGAACGTGAGCCGGGATCAGGCGCAGCACCAGCATGAGCCCCAGCGGCACGAGTACGAGGTCATCGAGATAGCCGAGCACCGGGACAAAGTCCGGGATGAGATCGATCGGCGACAGCGCATAGGCCACGACGCAGGCGCCCACCACCTTAGCATACCACGGCACCCGGGGATCGCGCACAGCAAGTGCGATTGCCACCAGGTCCCGCTTGAGACTACGCACGCGCGCTTGCCACGTCATCGTCTGCCCGTCGCGCCGGCCAAAGGGAATCCAGCAAAAATGGAAGCGGTACCCCACAGCATCGAAGCAGATGCCACCTCAACGGCTGGATTGTGGAAAGTTCCCTAGACCTTACTACAATTCAAGGGCGACCCCATCACGGCCCGCCCCGCGGGCTGACACCAAGCATCGCTGACCGTGTAACGGATGCTTTACTGGGAGCAAGGCCACCTCTGCGCGATAACTTGCGACAGAGAACGGCCCAGCAAAAGCCGGCTGCAAGGGAGGTTCGAATGAGCTCAGCTTCGGTATCTCAGCCGCAGGCCGGCAAAAGCCGCTATCACGAGGTGTATGCCCGCGCTCGCCGCGACCCGCTCGGCTTCTGGGCCGAGGCCGCGGCGGACATCGACTGGTATGAACCGCCCGCCAAGGTTTTCGATCCCGCGATGGGCATCTATGGCCGCTGGTTCGTGGGCGCCACCTGCAACAGTTGCTTTAATGCCGTCGACCGCCATGTGGCGAGCGGGCGCGGCAGGCAAAGCGCCATCATCTACGATTCGCCGGTCACCCGCACAAAGCGTTCCATCAGCTATGGGGAGCTGCTCGCGGAAATCTGCGCCCTTGCGGCCATCCTCCGCGAGTTCGGCGTCGGCAAGGGCGACCGCGTCATTATCTACATGCCCATGATTCCGGAAGCGGTGATCGCCATGCTGGCCTGCGCCCGCATTGGGGCCATCCACTCGGTCGTCTTCGGCGGCTTTGCCGCGAACGAACTGGCAGCCCGAATCGACGATGCCAAGCCGAAGGTCATCCTCTCGGCGAGCTGCGGCATCGAGTCCGGCCGCGTCATTCGGTACAAACCGCTCCTCGATGAAGCGATTGGCCTCGCAACCGCCAAGCCCGAGGCCTGCCTCATCGTGCAGCGGTCGCAGGCCGCGGCAGACCTTATTCCTGGGCGTGATCATGACTGGGCAAGCCTGCGCGATTCTGCCATCAGCGCCGGCAAGAGCGTGGACTGTGTGCCGGTCAGCGCCCTCGATCCGCTCTATATCCTCTACACCTCCGGCACCACCGCCAAGCCGAAGGGCATTGTGCGCGACAACGGCGGCCACATGGTCGCCCTGAAATGGTCGATGCAAAATCTCTATGGCATCAACCCCGGTGAGGTGTGGTGGTCGGCCTCCGATGTCGGCTGGGTGGTGGGCCACAGCTATATCGTCTATGGGCCTTTGTTTCATGGCTGCACATCCATCCTCTACGAGGGTAAGCCGGTCGGGACGCCCGATGCCGGTGCGTTCTGGCGCGTGATCGCCGAGCACGGCGCGGTCGCGCTGTTTACTGCGCCGACCGCATTCCGCGCCATCAAGAAAGAGGACCCGCAAGCGAGGCATCTCGCCCGTTATGACCTGGCGAAGTTTCGCACCCTGTTCCTCGCCGGCGAGCGCGCCGACCCGGATACGGTGAAATGGGCGCAGGACATCCTCAAGGTACCGGTCATCGATCATTGGTGGCAGACCGAAACTGGCTGGGCGATCGCGGGCAATCCGATCGGCCTTGGCCAGCTCCCGGTCAAGCCCGGGTCGCCCACGGTCGCGATGCCGGGCTATGAAGTGCGCATCGTCGATGAAGGGGGCCAGGAAGCGGCCCCTAACCGCATGGGCTCGATTGTGGTCAAGCTGCCACTGCCGCCCGCCGGCCTGACCACTCTCTGGCAGCACGATCAGCGCATGCGGGAGAGCTATCTCACCGAGTTTCCGGGCTACTACAAGACCGCTGACGCCGGCTTCACGGACGAAGACGGGTACCTCTACGTCATGGGCCGCACCGACGACATTATCAATGTCGCCGGCCACCGGCTTTCGACCGGCGGCATGGAGGAAGTGCTCGCCTCTCACCCGGACGTCGCCGAATGCGCCGTGATCGGGGTAAAGCACGAACTTAAGGGCGAGGCGCCGTGCGGCTTCATAGTGCTCAAAGCCGGCGTCAACCGACCAGCCGCCGAGATCGAAAAGGAAATCGTTGCGCTGGTGCGCGAGAAGATCGGCCCAGTGGCGGCGTTTAGACTCGCCATCACGGTCGCGCGGCTGCCAAAGACGCGCTCCGGCAAGATTTTGCGCGGCACCATGAAGAAGCTTGCCGACGGGGAGCCGTGGACCATGCCGGCGACGATCGACGACCCGGCGATTCTGGGCGAAATCGCTAGCGCATTGAAGGGGCATCGGGCAGGGGACGGGTAGCTCTCGCCCCGGCTCCAGTTCCCGGCGACGATCGGGGAGTGCCGCGGCACGGCCGCTTGATCCTGATGCCTACAAATTGCCGCGACAACCCGATACAATCGTTGGACTCTGCATGATGATTCTGCTAAACGCCCCCGAACCAGGGAGCAAACGCGGGCTCAATGCTGCCGCTGAGCCCCAGACGCACCGCAGATCTGTCTAAGAGGAGGACGCGTGCAGGTTCTCGTTCGTGATAACAATGTCGACCAAGCCCTCAAGGCGCTGAAAAAGAAGATGCAGCGCGAAGGGATTTTCCGCGAGATGAAGCTTCGCGGGCATTACGAAAAACCGTCGGAAAAAAAGGCGCGCGAGAAGGCCGAGGCCATCCGCCGCGCCCGCAAGCTTGCCCGCAAGCGGGCCCAGCGCGAAGGCCTCTTGCCCGGCAAGCCGAAGCCGTTGCTGCGTGCCGGTGGCCCTCCCGGCCGTGGCGCTCCGGGTGCACCGGCGCCTCGGCCACCGCGCTGAAAGAGCCGGAGCCGCGCCCTTCTGGGCTGAGGCCGCAGAAGGTCGGGTTCCGCAGTAGGGGATAAGGTTTTCAGGTCGTATGACGGCGCGCGAAAGGGCCGGAATTGCAGGCAGAGACAATGCCGCAACCGAGGGCAGGGGGTGCCCGCCGCGCCAACCGCCGTCCACCGCTCCACGGACCTAAAAAACAAGCGCCGACACCTCCGAGGAGGCTGTCGCGGCGGCCCCATGCCCCTCAAGCTCCTCGACTTCATCGCTGCCGGCACGATAGGCCGACCATAGACGCGGCTGATGCCGATCCGGGAAGCGCCGTGCGCGATCGCCTGGCGCGCGTCGGCACCGGTGGCGCCATGAAATCGTCGCGGATTGCGCTGACGGTGTTGGGAAGGCTCGGCCGGGCTCAGCCTACCCCCTGGGAAGGGGAGGCGGCGGTTCGCCGCGTCGGGCAAGGATTGTCATGCCGCAGATCGAGTACCTCACGTCAACCAACCGCCGGCTCCCACCGCCGGGCTTGTTCCGACCAAGCCGCAAGGTTGAACAGAGTTAGCTGGGGACTGTGGCCCCCAGCCTCAACACGTCAACTGGAAGGATTTGCCCAGTTCATTCAGCGCGCCGACGGGTACGGCTTTGCCGTGTTGGCTTCGCCGGTTCCGGCCTTCGGCCGGACCGATTTCCACCCTCGCCTTGCGGCGACGCTCGCCAGCGGAGATTTCTTATGCGCAAGATCTGGACAGTTCTGATTGCGGTCTTGTTGGGATCAGCAGTGGGCGCATGCAGCAAATGCGAGATTCCCGACCTGCTGCCGAAACTCTGCAAGACCGGAGCGAGCGGAACGTAAAAAAACTCCGCGGTTGGGGCGCGCCGCATTCAGGCGACTATCGGGAAGGTTCCGCGAGAAAGCGTTGAACCTCCGCGACCCCCCCATATTGGTCAAGGTCGTCATGCCCGCCATCGGGAAAGCGCACGAACCGCTTGGGCTCGTGGGCGAGCGTGAACAGACGCTCGCCCAACGCGATCGGGACGACCGAGTCCCGGGCGCCATGCATGATCAGCAGCGGAGCGTGCACAGCATCGATGCGCTGGTCGGACCGGAACTGGTCGCGCATCAGCCAGCGAACCGGAACAAAGGGAAAAATCCCAGCGGCGACGTCGACGGTCGATGAAAAAGGCGCCTCAAGAATAATTTTGGCGACCTGATGCCGGCTCGCGAGCGCAACCGCCACGCCGGACCCGAGCGAATGTCCCCACAGCACGACAGGGTTCGACGGGAAACGCGATGTCGTAAAGCGGTACGCCGCCTCGGCGTCATGTAGCAGGCCGTCCTCGGTCGGGCTTCCGGTCGAGCCCATGTAGCCGCGATAGGACAGCGCGACGAGACCGATGCCATCCGCCGTCAACTGACGGTGCCGCTTAGCGCGCGACGCCACGATTTCAGCATTGCCGTGGAAATAGATCACTACTGGCTTTTCGCCGCGCGGCGGCACTTGCCAGATGATCACGCGCGCCCCATCGTCAGTGTCGACGACAGTTTCCTCGGCCTCCGGCAATCCGGCGGCGGCCGGCGCAGGATGTGCCGATTGTGGATGAAACACAAACCGGCGCTGCGCCAAATAGAGAAACGCGACGAGGCCGAAATAGCCGCCGAGGGTGAGCATGACGATCCATTTGAGAATGGTCATGGAGCCTTGCGCTAGAACGCGGCGCACACAGCGTGAGAGATTACTCCGACCGATCGCTGGCGAAATTGCTGCTTGTAGGCCGCAACGATCGTCGCGATCTGGTCGCTTGCCGCCGCATTATCCGCCGTCACGATAATCACCATTCTGCTTAACTCCCGCCGCAAGCGCGGCGTGATTTCCCGGGCGAGAAACCGCGACCACGCGACCTTACCGACCCGGACGTGGCCGGTCACATTGCACCCGAACATCAATTCGATTTGCTGCATCGGTCGCTGTGGCGCGTTGCAGGCAGCCGCCAATGTGTTGGCGAACAAGCTGATTGTGGCCGTAGCACAACCTATGATCCGGCGGGCTCCCGCGAAATCGACGCAGGGGCTTCGCGCCATCACGCCAGCGCCTTACCGATTTCTTCCGTCATCTTCTTGGCATCGCCGAGCAGCATCATGGTGTTATCGCGATAGAACAGCGGATTGTCGATGCCGGCATATCCGGAGGCGAGTGAGCGCTTGTTGAACATGACGGTGCCGGCCTTCCACACCTGCAGCACCGGCATACCGTAGATCGGTGACTTGGGGTCTTCTTCGGCGGCCGGGTTGGTGACGTCATTGGCGCCGATCACATAGGCTACGTCGGCCTGAGCGAATTCCGAGTTGATGTCCTCAAGCTCGAAAACTTCGTCGTAGGGCACGTTCGCCTCGGCGAGCAGCACGTTCATGTGGCCAGGCATGCGGCCCGCGACCGGGTGAATCGCGTATTTGACCTCGACGCCTTCCGCCTTGAGCCGATCCGCCATCTCGCGCAGCGCGTGCTGGGCCTGCGCCACGGCCATGCCATAGCCCGGTACGATGATCACCTTGGAGGAATTTTTCATGATGAAGGCGGCGTCGTCGGCGGAGCCGAGCTTGACCGGCTTTGCCTCAGCGCCAGCGGCCGGTGCCGCGACCTCGCCACCGAAACCGCCGAGAATCACCGAGATGAAGCTGCGGTTCATACCCTTGCACATGATGTAGGACAGGATCGCGCCCGAGGAGCCGACCAGCGCGCCGGTGATGATGAGCGCCGAATTGCCGAGCGTGAAACCGATGCCGGCCGCCGCCCAGCCCGAGTACGAATTGAGCATGGAGATCACGACCGGCATATCGGCGCCGCCGATCGGAACAATGATGAGAACGCCGAGCGCCAGCGATATGAAGGTGATGGCCCAGAAATCGACCTGCGTCTGCGACACCACGAAAGCGTAGATGAAGATCACCAGCGCCAGCGCCAGCACGATATTGATGTAGTGCCGCATCGGCAGTATGATCGGGGCGCCGCTCATGCGCGCCGACAGCTTGAGGAACGCGATCACCGAGCCGGTAAAGGTCACGGCCCCGATGGCAACGCCGAGCGACATTTCCACCAGGCTGGATTGATGAATGTCGCCGGGCGTCCCGATGTCGAAGGCGGCGGGCGCATAAAACGCTCCGGCCGCGACCAGCACCGCGGCCATGCCGACCAGCGAATGGAACGCCGCCACCAGTTCCGGCATGGACGTCATCGGCACGCGTCGCGCGATCACCGCGCCAGCGCCACCGCCGGTCGCCAACCCAAGCGCAACAAGGATACCGGCTCCAAGTCCGGCCGGTGGGTGGGAGGAGAGCGTGGTCAAGATGGCGATGGCCATGCCGACCATGCCGAACAGATTTCCGCGGCGGCTTGTTTCTGGGCTGGAGAGGCCGCGCAGCGCCAAAATAAAAAGAACGCCGGCAACAAGGTAAAGCAATCCGACCAAATCGGCACTCATGCTGGCACGCCTCTCATTTCGATCGCGTGGATCGCGTAGGGTGGGCAAAGGCGCTCGTCAGGAGTTCGCCGGCTGGCGACGTCACCACCGCGCGGGCAAAGGTGCGATAGTCCTCGCATCTTATGAGAGCCGCGCCCCGCGCCTTTGGCCACCCGATGATAACTTGATCGCGTCCGCGGTCCTCGCCTCACCGAACCGTAAGCACTCAGCCGCTGTCGCAATATCCACAAGCGCAGCGCGTCCATTACTTCTTTTTCTTCCGGTACATCGCCAACATGCGCTGGGTGACGAGAAAGCCGCCGAATATGTTGATTGACGCGAACACCAGGGCGACGAAGCCGAGCGCACGCGCAATGATCGGCCCGCCTTCGCTGCCGGTCAGCTGCACGCCCACGGCGAGCAGCGCGCCGACCACGATCACCGAGGAAATCGCGTTCGTGACCGACATCAGGGGGGTATGCAGCGCAGGCGTTACCGACCACACCACGAAATAGCCCACGAAAACAGCGAGCACGAAGATCGAGAAGCGGAACACGAAGGGATCGATCGCGCCGGCGGTCGCGTTGTGTGCCGCAACCGCTGCCGCATCGGCGTAGCTTTGGGCCGCATCGGCGGCCCGTTGCAATTGCTCGGCAGCGGCACGGGCGAGGTCGGCGGCTTGCTGGGGACTGAGTTCGGCCATTTTCGATCTTTCTCAGGCAGCGCTTTTCGGCTGAAAATTCGGATGTACCACGGCGCCATCTCGGGTGAGCGCCGTCGCCTTGACGATGTCGTCATCCCAATTCACCGCCAGCACCTTGGCTTTCTTGTCGATGAGAATC
This sequence comes from Xanthobacteraceae bacterium, assembly GCA_030043175.1. Next base: position 10,030 of record JASHYD010001209.1, read on the forward strand.
TCCAGAAAAGCGTACAGGTTCTTGGCATAGAGGCTCGACGCGGAGGCAGCCAGACGGCCCGGGTTGCTATAGCCCACGATCTTGACGCCGTTTGTCTCGACGAGTTCGCCCGGCTTGACGCCTTCCACATTGCCGCCGCGTTCGACGGCGAGATCGACGAGCACCGAGCCGGGCCGCATCGAGGCCACCATATCGCGCGAGATCAGGCGCGGCGCGGGCCGACCCGGAATCAGCGCCGTGGTAATAACGATGTCCTGCTTCTTGATGTGCTCGGCGACCAGCGCGGCTTGCTTCGCCTGGTACTCCTTTGACATTTCCTTGGCATAGCCGCCGGCGGTTTCGGCCTGTCTGAACTCGTCGTCCTGGACGGCAATGAATTTCGCGCCGAGGCTCTCGACCTGCTCCTTCGCCGCCGGCCGCACGTCGGTCGCGGTCACGATGGCACCCAGCCGGCGCGCGGTTGCAATCGCCTGAAGACCCGCCACCCCGGCCCCCATCACGAACACCTTGGCGGCCGGGACCGTGCCGGCCGCCGTCATCATCATGGGAAGGGCCCGGCCATACTCGGTCGCGCCGTCGATGACGGCGCGGTAACCGCCGAGATTGGCCTGGGAAGACAGCACGTCCATGCTTTGCGCCCGGGTGATGCGCGGCATCAGCTCCATGGCGAATGCGGTGATGCCGGCCTTTGCCATGGCGGCGAGAGCGGCGTCATTGCCGTAGGGATCCATGATGGCGATCACGACGGCGCCGCGCTGATAGCCCGTCAATTCGGCTTCGCTCGGACGGCGCACTTTGAGCACGATGTCGGCATCGCGGGCGGCATCTGCGCGAAGCGTCGCTCCAGCCTCCGCATAGTCCGCATCGAGGATGCCGGATTTGAGGCCGGCGCCCGGTTCGACAGCCAGTTCGGCTCCCAGCCCAATCAGCTTCTTTACGGTTTCCGCTGTGGCGGCAACCCGCGGCTCAGCCGGGTCGCTCTCGCGCGCAACACTGATGCGCATTCACGCAACTCCCATGACCGGCGGCCTTCCAGTCAGGAATAGGCAGTCAACAGCAGGGCGAGCGCGGAAATCGCCACCATGCCGATGCTGACGGATCGGACCCCGGTCCATCCGCTGATGCCTGCCGCGATGACTGCGGCGACGAGGATGAGCGAGGCCGGCAACCAATGCCCCAGCACGCCGCCGATCGCCAGTGCGAACAGGACATTGATGATCATGGCTGTGGCAATGAAGGTCGCCCGCACGAATTCGTCATAACCGGCCTCATGCGCCGTCAGGTCGTTGCCCTGCGCCGTTGCGTATTGGATCTCGCCGTGATCCGCCATAACCCCTCCGACTGTTGCAGGTTGTCGGCCGTCGCTTAGCCTAAATGCAGCGCAAGGGCAATGCGCAACAAGCAACCCTTCTCCCCCCGGGGGGCATCGGTCATCGCCCGCTTATGGTGAGCGCCCGGCCTGACCGGCGAGCCAGGCAACCACCGGGCCGTGGCTGCCGGATTTGCCCGCCTCAATCGAGTCGGGAAAGGCCATGACACAAAGGGGATCCCGAAAAATCGCTACCCCTCCTGCGAGGAAAGCTGCGCCGCTTCGAGCGCGGCGCTTTGGCGCGCCGTCACGCGCTCGATCGAGAATTTCTCGATCGCCTCATCGAAAAGGCGATGAAAATTGAGCTTTGCGGCGAGGTGCAGGAACACTGCGCCGAGACCGATCGCGGCGCGGTCCATGAACACAAATTCGCGGGGAACCCGCACCGGCCCTTTTTCCTTGAGCGCGCGATGAACCCGGAAGGCCTCGCGCCGCCCGTACTCAGAAGGCTTCACACCGTCCGCGATAGTGCGCTCGCGGTCGTCGAGCAACGGCCCATAAATGAACCGCGCCCAAATGTTGAGCGTCTCAACCAGTTCGCGCGAAAGTCGCTTGAATCCCCACGTCCCATAAGCATGAACCACCAGAGTGTCGTCGCCCTTGAGCAGACCATGGTAGAGGTCGACCACGCCGCCGACGAATTTTGCCGGAAAAATTCGGATGCATCCGTAATCCAGCAGGTTGATTCCCTGCGGCGCGCCGTCCTCCATAAAAGCCGTGTAGTTGCCGAGGTGCGGGTCGCCATGGATCACGCCGAACCGGCTGAACGGCTGCCACCACGCCTTGAACATCGCCACCGCAATGCGATTGCGCGCCGCGATGTCGTCGCTCTTGTGGGCGAGCAGCTTGTCACCGTCGAGCCAGTCGAGGGTGAGGAGACGCCGGGTTGAGAGTGCGGGCCACACCCGAGGCACCCGCACCTCGGGCGTCGAGGCCAGCATGGCGCGATAAAGCGCCACATGCTTTGCCTCACGCTCGTAGTCGAGCTCCTCTCGCAGGCGCGCGCCGATTTCGCCAGCGACCTCGGCGGTGTCGATGGGCGGGTTCATGCGGCGATGAATGGCCAATAACCATTCGAGTTGCCGCAGATCGGCTTCCACGGCCGACTGCATGTCGGGATACTGCAGCTTGCAAGCCAGCACCGTCCCGCCATGGGCGCGCGCCTGGTGGACTTGACCGAGCGACGCCGCGGCGGCAGGTTTGTGCTCAAAGGACTCGAACTGCCGCTGCCAGTCGGCGCCGAGCTCGGCCGTCATTCGCCGCTTGACAAATGCCCAGCCCATCGGCGGAGCATCGCTCTGCAGCTTGGTGAGTTCGGCGGCATAATCGGATGGCAACAGATCCGGGACGGTCGCCATCAGTTGCGCCACCTTCATGATCGGCCCTTTGAGGCCGCCCAGCGCCGCCGCAAGATCCGCCGCTCCGCGAACGCTGTCGTGGTCAAGCCCGAACAACCGGGTCGCTGCAATTTTGGCGGCGACCCCACCCACATTGGCGCCCACCCGCACATAGCGCGCCGCTCGGGCGGCAAACCGGTTCGCTTCAGTGTCCTCGGGCGGCAAAATCGCACCTCGTTGAGCAAACAGCTCGGCCGTCATCGGTCGATGTATGTCTCCATCGGCTGAATTGAAGCCGGGTGGGTGCTGCCGATGGATAAATGCGGGGCTTCACGCGGCTCGCGCCCTCTGTCTTCTGCTTGAGCGGCTGCCGCGGACGTGCCGTCCGTCTTACGCAGGCCTCAGCGACGCAATCACCGCTGGCCGGTCGTGCAACATGGCGAAATGCTTGATAACGCGAGCAGCATTGCCGCCGCGCGCCGCAATCGGCGCATGTCGACTTGCGACTGAACAGCGGCAATTGCGCGGCGCAATTGCTACAGACGGACGGCAAGCTGGCTGGCTGCGTTCTCGCTCCTTGTCGGGCGGCAAATTCGTCCCTATGTACCTGCGACATCGCAAAGATTGCCCCTCATGTCTGACCGCGCTATTTCATCGATGCCGCCGCGCGTTTGGCCTGCCGTCTGGGCGGGCGCGGGGGTTCTTGGCGCGTTGGCGGCAGCGACTGCTCTGCTGTGGGCCCACTATGGTAGCGCAGTGTTCTTCGAGACGATCATGGCCGGTCTCTCGTTCTGCTTTTGAGCGGGCAGCTCGGAAACGTCAAGCGAGGATGAACGATGGGCACACGAACGTCGCGGCTGGTGGTGATTTTGACGGCGTTCATCGCTGGGCTCGTGCTGTGCGTCGGCGTCATTGCGTTGATTGAGGGTCGCAGCGCCGGGACAGGGACCGTTCAGGCCGCCGCCATCGGTGGCCCTTTCAACCTGATCGACCAGGACGGCCAGCCGTTCAGCGACCACGACCTCAAGGGCAAGACCTTCCTGGTGTTCTTCGGATTCACGCATTGTCCGGACGTATGCCCGACCACCCTGTTCGAGATTTCCGAGATCATGCGCACGCTCGGCTCCGAAGCGGACCGGACGGCCGCGCTGTTCATCTCGGTCGATCCGGAACGGGATACCCCGCAGGCAATGAAGGATTACCTGTCGAGCTTCGATACTCATCTGCGCGGGCTTACCGGGGACGCCGCCGCGCTGGCTGCGGTGGCAAAGGCGTATCGGGTCTACTACAAGAAGGTGCCGCTCGAAGGCGGCGACTACACGATGGACCACACCGCGATCGTCTACCTGATGGACAAGGACGGGCGGTTCGTCTCGCCATTTAATATGAGGCGCACCGCCGACGTGGCCGCGGCCGAGCTGCGCAAACATCTGTGACGGTGCGGGCTATGCAACTGGAGCGGTTTGCGCCGGGTTAAGGTATTGCGGGCGGGTTCAGGTTGCTGCCTGGATGGTCCCGGCCGGCTCGTTATTTTCGCTCAGCGCCCCCTGTCTGCGGGTCGCTGAGACAAACCCGGCGATGACGCCGCTAGGTGAACACAAGTTGCGACTGACAGCCCTTACGTTCTCGTTCGTCCCGCTGGCTTGCGCCATGTTCACGGCAGCTGCCGATTCCCCGCCTGCGCCAACTCGGCTTGCCGTCACGGACCAGCCAACCGGGTCGGCCGTCGTACCGGGGTTCTGGGATCCGCGCCGTCGCCCCGAGCGGCCCGACCTCGGGCGACTGACCAGCATCAGGTTTATGACGGAAGTCGACTATCCGCCGTTCAATTTTGCCGGACCGGACGGCAACCCGGCTGGCTTTAATGTGGAACTCGCGCGCCTCGTCTGCGAGCAGCTAAAGGTCACCTGCACCGTGCAGATGCGGCGCTTCGACACCCTGTTCGATTCGCTCGACGCCAACCGTGGTGACGCTGCGATTGCGTCGATTGCGGTCACCGAGCAAAGCCGCCGGCGTGTCGATTTCACCGATCCCTATTACCGGCCATCCGCGCGCTTCGTCGTCCGCCACAATACGCCGATGGAGGCCGTCACCCCCGAGGCGGTCGAGGGCAAGAAGGTCGCCGTCGTGACCGGCTCCGCTCACGAGCAGTACCTCCGTACGCTGTTCACCGAGGCGGATGTACGCGGTTATCCTAGCTCCGAGGCCGCACGCGAGGTGTTGCGGAAGGGCGAGGTTGATTTGCTGTTCGGCGACGGCTTCGCGTTGTCGTTCTGGCTCAACGGCGCAAGCTCCGCCGGTTGCTGCGCCTTCGCGGGCGGGCCGTTCCTTGAAAGCCATTATTTCGGCGAAGGCATCGGCATCGCCGTCAAGCGCGGCAATGACCCCCTGCGTCTGGCGATCAACTGGGCGCTGTTTCGCACCTGGGAGACCGGCCGTTTCACGGAACTGTGGTTGCGCTATTTCCCGATCAGTCCGTTTTGACAGCTAGCCCGATCATGGATCGCCCGCACGACCTTAGGCGGGCGAAATCGCAGCGCATCAAGACCGCGTCACTCCCCGCCGGCGATTTCGCCCACGCGGCTAACCACGGCGACTCGGCGCGCGGACAGTATGCCATTGATCTGCCGGCGCAATGCCCATCCTACATTTGTATTTCCACCCGGTCGTGTTCCGCTCTAAACGAGAGAAAGAAGGGCGGTCGGAGGACGCAATGTCGAGTGCCACGATACTTTCCGATGCCGCGAGCCTGCGCGCCGTCGCGGAGCAGTCGAACGCCTGGCCGTTCGAGGAAGCCCGCAAGATCGTGGCACGGCTCAAGCAGTTCCCCAAGGGAGAGGTGGTCTTCGAGACCGGCTATGGCCCGTCGGGCCTGCCGCATATCGGCACGTTCGGGGAAGTCGCCCGCACCGCCATGGTACGCCATGCGTTCCGCGTCCTCACGGAGGACAGGGTGCGCACCCGCCTGATTGCGTTCTCCGACGATATGGACGGACTGCGAAAAGTGCCGGACAACATCCCGAATAAGGACTTGGTCGCCCAGCACCTCGGCAAGCCGTTGACGCGGGTGCCCGATCCGTTCGGTACGCATGCGAGCTTCGGAGCCCACAACAATGCCCGGCTGCGGGCGTTTCTGGACACCTTCGGGTTCGACTACGAGTTCCTGTCTTCGACGGAATGCTACACGTCGGGGCGCTTCGATGACGCCCTGCTGACCGTGCTGGCTCGGTTGGACGAAGTGATGGCCATCATGCTGCCGTCGCTGCGCGCCGAGCGGGCCGGTACTTATTCGCCCTTCCTGCCGATATCGCCGCGCACCGGCGTCGTGCTTCAGGTCCCAATCGTCGCGCACGACGCTACGGCCGGCACCATCCAGTACGATGACCCGGATAGCGGCGAGCGCATGACGGCGCCGGTCACCGGCGGACACTGCAAGCTGCAGTGGAAACCCGACTGGGCGATGCGTTGGCTGGCGCTCGGCGTCGACTATGAGATGGCCGGCAAGGACCTCATCGATTCGGTCAAGCTCTCCGGTGACATTTGCCGCGCATTGGGCGGCCGGCCACCGCAAGGCTTCAATTATGAATTGTTCCTCGACGACAAGGGCCAGAAGATTTCGAAGTCGAAGGGCAATGGCCTCACCATCGAGGAATGGCTGCGTTATGCGAGC
>JASHYD010001210.1 GCA_030043175.1 Xanthobacteraceae bacterium
GAGCCGCGCCAACGAACACACGTGAATCATTCCACCTTCCTTTCTCGGGCGCCCCGCAGCTGCGTAAGGTCAATCCTCTAACAGACGGCAAAACAGCTGGCGACCGTTTCCTCGACGCCATTTCAGGCTATATTCAAGCTATTGAAATGTTGTAGAAATCTACGCTTTGCCGTGTCGGCTGGCCAGGGCGTGAGGTAGTCCCCCTCCACCGCAGCCGTCAACGCCGGGCGCGGACCGAACAATCGCCGCGCCTCCGCTGCACTAAAGCCCGCGAGGGTTGTTGCTTCCAGGAATGCGGCGCCGCGGTCGGCCGCCTTGATAATGGCGACGATTTCAGCCGGCAGCTCGCGCGGCAAGCCGAAACGCAGATGAATCGCCTCCAGCAGCCGGTGCTCGACAGCCTTATAGGCGCCCCCGATCACGACCTTGAACGGCGAGATCATGTCGCCAATCACGTATTCGGGCGCATCATGGAGCAGCAGTGCAAGCGCCAGCCTGCGATCGCCTCCGCCGGTGCGCCGACGTGCGATCTCCTCCGTCAGCAAGGTGTGTTGCGCCACCGAAAAGATGTGGTCTCCGCGGGTTTGACCGTTCCAGCGGGCCACCCGCGCGAGGCCGTGAGCAATATCCTCGATCTCGATGTCCAATGGCGACGGATCGAGGAGATCGAGCCTGCGGCCCGACAACATTCGCTGCCACGCTCGCGGCGCTGCGCCGCGAGCCGCGATATTGGCCTTGATCTTCGCCATTTTCGCAACTGGCCTGGCTGCGCTGCCCTTTTCCGTGATGATTCTCTGCGCTTGCGAGGCAGGGTCGCGGAGTGGGCGCAATCGCCGGGAAGGGTACAGGGCGAAGGGGGCCCGTCGCCGCTCTCGCCACTACTTCGCGGGCGAACGCCCGAGCATCTTTGCCATTTCGTCCTCAAGACTCTCCACCGGCGGCTCGCCCTTTGCTTTTCCTGACAAAACCTTGAGATCCGGGGACGGCGAAGAAAGCTGATCGGGCAGTTTGGCGCTCGCCTTTGCGTTGACGGCATCGAGATGAGATTTCCGCGACGCAGGCGGTTCGGTACGACCGGGTGAGCGCGCTGGCGCAGGCGAGGCAGCCGCAGATTCGGTCGATTTCGTCGGCCGTCGCAATGCGGCTTCGAGCCGCTGGGCCATTTCGGCAAGGCTGTTGTCTTCTGACTGGGCTCCGCGCGACGCGGTGGCCGCCGCCCGCTTCGACTCGGTCGCATCGCTGGTGGCTTGTTCCGCGGCCGCCGCCTGGAGTCGTTGCGCTTCCAGCAGCGACGAGGTGCGGCGTGGCTCAGCGGCCGGCGGTGCGCCGTGACTCGCTTCCGCGGATGAAAGCTGCGCCGTCGGCGCGGCAGATTCGATTGCGTCCTCGGGCGACCTGCTGGGTTCAGAGGTCAGGCTTCGCCGGACCGGAGACGATCGCACCGACTGCATGGAATCCACCATGGCCTCCCTCGCGGTGCGAGCGGGCGGCTCGGGAACGGAGGGGGTGAGGTCGCCCGCGGCTCGCAACGTGCGCGCCGGCGGTTCCAATGGCAACGTCCACTCCGCAGCATCGCTCGACATCGCGTGGCGAGCAGTGCTCTCCGGAATCGGGCGCGGCTCGCGAGAAGTCACAGTGGTGCGGGTAATGTTGGACTCTATCACGATATCGGTCGGACCGCCGATCATCAGCAGATGCTCGACGTTGTCCCGCTTGATCAGAACCAGCCGGCGGCGGGTATCCACGGCAGCCGCATCGATCACGGCGAGTCGTGCCTGCCGGCCGCGTGGGCCGAGAGGGCTCAGCGGCCCGGCGCCGAACTTGCGCCAGAACAGGGTGCCTGCGCCGATGAGGACCAGCACCAGCACGAATGCAATAATGAATCTCCCGGCGTCCGGCATCCCGCCAAACATTAGTTCCATTGATGTGCTCCGTATCCCCACAGCGCGGCCAATGAATCCCTCGCGGCGCGATCAATGAAGTTTGGCTTCGATTCGGGCCGGGTTAATGGCGCCGGGCACATTTTTTTCACACCCCTCCCTTACCCCCAAGCAGGAGAGAAAGGGATGGGTGATTGCGACGACGCGCACAACGAATGCTCCAAAATCCCGAATCTGTTCGCCCCGGCTCGCACATTCATCTCAGAGTAAGATGTGTCGGTGGGGCAACCCGTTTAACGTTTCATTAACCATGCGCTCGGCAAGCTCTGCTTAGCGGACAAACGCCGCCAAGCCAAGTACGTCGAACCTGACCGGGCACGCAACATAAGGATAGCCGATATTGGAACTTTTTCATGGTTGCCGCAGATCCGTGGTGTGGAGACACCAAAACCTTCTCCGCAATGTCCCGATTCGGACGCCCTGCGGTTTCATTGAACCGGCAGCGAGCACCCATGAAGAGACAAGCACCGACATACGAATTGCGCGGCCCGCCGTGGAGAACCCTACCGTGGCGCCATCACGGCTTCGTCCATCGCGAGACGACGTTCGGTGTCCGAAGGGAATTCTATTGGTAAAAAACGTCGCGAGATCGAGACGACCACGGTACGGCCGTTTTTCGTGATAGTCTGCGGGCCGCTGACACGGCCTTTCGACAACTTCGCTGAACGTTGCTTTTGCCTCGGCGTGTCGCCACGTTGGCGCGCCCGTACGAGCGCTGCTCTGCGCTTCGGAAACCACAATGGTCTTGGTCATTTCCGGCATCATTCGGCCAGCACCGCAGAGCCGGTACTCTGGCCCCATTGGGGACAGTCCCGCGGCCGGAGAGAATCATTTAAGGAGAATCATCGAACATCCACCCGGGAGGTGCCTTCGCACCCGGCCGGGCGACCGGGGCGCCGGGAAAAACGGGCCGTCGCGCGCGAGGGCCGCTTGATACGAGGTCCGTCATGGCAATGCAGGGCCTGAGCCCGACAATGGGAGAGCGTAGCGAACGCCGGGGCAGCATTGCCCTGGTGCTGCTGGTCGCCGCAGGCCTGATCGCCGCTACCGCGGGCCTCATGCTGGTGGGCCGCAATCAAGCCGGTTCCTACGTGATATTCCTGCTGGCCATTCTCGGCATGATCGGCGTTTTTTCGCTGTTCGCCCTCGCGGCCGGGGTGCTGCGGATTTCCATGCGGGAAGCTTCCGACTCGGTACTCGAGCATGTGCTGGAACGTGCCCAGGAAGGCATCGTGGTCACCGACGGCAACGGGCGCGTCCTCTATGCGAATGCGGCCTACCGGGCATTCTCGGGCGCAATCGGGATGCATGATGTCCGTCCGATCGAGCGTGTGTTTGTCGGCGATCCGGATGTCTCGGAGACCGTCTATCGCCTGCTTAAGGCGAGCCGGGACGCCAGGCAGCTTCAGGAAGAGGTGCGGATCCCCGCTGTCCGTGGGGAGGCCGCGCGGTGGCTCCGCCTGCGCGTGCGTCCGCTCGAGGCCGCAAATGATCCTGCCGCGATAAGGAAAGCCTCGGTGTGGACCGTTGCCGACGTGACCCGCGACCGCGAGCGTCAGGAGAACGTGTTCCAGGAGCTGCAACACGCGATCGACTATCTCGACCATGCGCCCGCCGGCTTCTTCTCGATGGATGCCAATGGCGAAATTGGCTACATCAACGCCACGCTCGCCGGCTGGCTCGGCTACGATCTTGCTCAGGTTGGCTCGGGAGGGCTGTGGCTCGCTGATCTCCTGCCTGGCGACGGCGCAGCGCTTCTCACCGCGCTGCCAGCGCATCCGGGCGAGGTGAAGACCGAGATTCTCGATCTTGACCTGCGACGCCGCGACGGGCGCCCGTTCCCGGTGCGGCTTTATCACAAGGTCGCCTTTACGGCTGATGCTGCCCCGGGCGCGTCACGCACGCTGGTGCTCAACCGGACCGGCGGCGCCGGCGCCGACCCGTTGCGCGACGCCGAAGTGCGCTTCATGCGCTTTTTCAACAATACCCCGATGGCGATCGCGACGGTCGATCGCAAGGGCCGCATTGCGCGCAACAATGCGTTGTTTGCGCACTTGTTTCAGAACGTGCTCAAGGGTGAATTGCCGCCGCAAGGGCGCACCATCCGCGGCGTGGTGGCCGAGGGCGATCGTGCCGAGCTCGACAAGGCGCTCGCGGCAGCGGGCTGCGGCCAGGGTGGCATCGCACCGATCGATGCGGCGCTCGCGGGTGAGGCAAAGCGCTGGGCGAGGTTCTACGTAACGCCGGTCGAGGATGCCGAACGCGATTGTGAGGCCGCGATCGTCTATGCGATCGAGACCACCGGGCAACGTCTCCTGCAAGATCAGGCCGATCAGGCGCAAAAGATGGATTCGGTGGGCAAGCTCGCCGGCGGAATCGCGCATGATTTCAACAACCTGCTCACCTCCATTATCATGGCAGCCGACTTCCTGCTCGATGCCCACAAGCCGTCCGATCCGTCTTTCCGAGACATCAACCAGATCAAGCAGGACGCCAACCGGGCCGCCAGCCTGGTGCGCCATCTGCTCGCGTTCTCACGCCGGCAGCCGCAGCATCTTGAACTGCTCGACCTCGGTGAGGTGCTGTCAGAGCTCTCCGCGCTGCTGCGCCGGCTGATCGGCGAGCGAATAACGCTCGGGCCCGTCGAGCGCCCGAGCGACCTGTGGGCCGTCAAGGCCGACCAATCCCAATTCGAACAGGTGAT
>JASHYD010000126.1 GCA_030043175.1 Xanthobacteraceae bacterium
TGCCGTCGGCTCAGAGATGGCCGACGGCTACTGTTTTGAGGCATCGGACGTAGGACGGCGGCCCAATGGGAACGCCGAGTTTCATAATACGCACCCTGGGCGCCGGGTGCTGATCACGGCCAACATCATCACGCTGCAAGACTTGCGGGTGTTGCGGTGCACTCCCTGCTTCCGAGATGGGTCACGAACGTCTGTGCCGATAGCGGGACGTCCGAAGTACCCCAGCCCGATCCACTTTGCGCAACGCGCGAGTCAGCAGAGCTGGGTACTTTCGAACATCGTGACAGGATTTGCTTCGATCGGTGGTAACACAGCGGTGAAGCCAAATCGCACCACCGCGCGGATTTCTTGTGGTCCAGCGACCAGACCATGGGACCTCGAGGATGGGAAGCGACTCATGCAGATCACTCCTGGCGACTTAACAAATCTTAGAGTCGTCGATCTGCTTCAATATCACGTCACCAATTCTCAGACACATAGTGGGCCAGGCAGTTCACACGCATTGGACCTCAAAGGGCTGCGATCCAAAAAGAGGAGGTGCGTCGCGAGAACATAATTGAGAGTCCGAGCAGGTATTTCTGTTTTCTAGCGAGGTTTGTTCGAAAGTGGTGGCGCTTGTGGTCAGCAGTTTCGTTGCAATCCGCGCTCTTCTCGGCATCTTCGGTTCAGGTAGCTTCGTATTAATCAGTAACCCCCAGCAGAGCATGTAGCCGCCAGCCAAGATGATCGCGAGGCGACAGCAGTGACCGCATCGAAGACGATGCTGTACATCGGGTGGGAGACTGGGCGTCACGTTGGCCCCGTCACAACGTGGAGATTGCATTGACTGCCGCGGCCCTCCTCGCGACGATCACCGGGTGAGTATCAACGCGAAAGCGCGTTGTCGTGTGTCTCGACGGGTTGTCGCTAGCTGAGTTCCGGGCGAGCGACTGGTGGCCGCGGCCTTAGGGGAAGCCGATCAGGGTCGTTTATCATCGCAGAGGCATGATACATCGCGGCAACGTTGTGGTCGACGCATTTGATGAGCCTGTCGCTGCAGCCTGTGCGCCTGATGCTCCCGCCGCGGCAGTACCCGAGGACCATGCCGCGCCTGATGCTTCCGCCGCTGCGGAAAACGACGTAGCGCCCGATATGGTCCAGGGCGGGTGACGATGACGATCGTGCTTATTGCAGCATGGTATCCTGATATAGCGATGCAGCCAGCGCCGCCTGTTCGACCGTGCTGTTTGCAGCGCCGCCGTCCCTTGCGTTTCCCGTTCAGTCTCTCCTTTCACCGAACCAGTCGGAGAAATGAACCAGCAGCGCCACGATCACGATGGGCGGTATGAGGATCATTACAAACGCGGTCACGCTCACCGCAAGCCCAAGAATCAGAAAGGCCACCACGCCAAACACGACCGCGGTCGCGACCGCCATGATCGCTCCGACGACCCAGGCACGCCAACCACTGATGACAGTTACCCTCCCATTGCGCCTGATCACGATCATCCAGACCTCCTCGGATCTCCTGTCACCACCCACCACAAGCCCCAGGAAGCCACTGGTGCGCTGTTCGAAGGCGGGCGCTATGCGTGTCCGCCTTTCGCGTTGGCGTCGACACCGATCACCGCCAAAAATCCTTGAACCGGCTACAACTCGGTGTGACGCACCGTGTGCCGGATGTTCTGATGGCCGAGGTAGTCCTGGATCGACCGCGTATCCTCGCAGTCGTTGGCCAGCTTGTAGCCAGTCGAATTAACTCCCGCAAGAATCTTGGTCATGGCACGGACGCCCATGCGGCCTGCCTTGCGCGCTCGGTCAGCGCGGCGGCGGAGTCGCGACCGTGGAAGAGGCGGTTCGTGTTGCCGCGGGGCGGACCAGCGTTCGTTCCACCATGCATCCGGCATCGTCCGTCCATTAGGCATTGCAGGCTGCGTACAGGGGCCGTGCCCACGGCGGGACCAGGTCGTGTGAGTTAGTTTGTTTTGGATGGACCGCATGGGGCCACGGGCCGGCGTGACGACTATATTGATTTGATGGCCGGCGTACCTCAGATGCTGCCGACTTGCCGCAGCGCACAAGTCGGGCAACAAATGCGCCAAAAGCGGACATCGGGCGATAGTGATGCCTCGGCGGTCTTTCGGAATTGTCCGGAACTATCAGTTCGTCTCTGGCGTGTTCAGGCCGCGCGTCCATCTTGCGGTGCGGCCGCCTAGATCGCACCATGACGATCAGTGGCGGGTCCGACGAGAGCATTGACGGGCGTGGCAGTTCTGATCATCGGCGCCAGCAGAGGGATTGGACTCGAGACCGTGAAGGCCGCCCTCGAAGCGGGACATTCAGTTCGTGCCTGGCGCGGCTTAAAGATCGGAGTAGGTCGCGCCCTTGATGGCGGCCACAACCGCTCCGGCTGACAGTCTATCAATGTAGACGCACTGCGGGTCATCAATCCAAATGCGTCAGCAAACGAGTTGAAGACAACGCTGATGTCGCATAGCATCATCCACGGCGATGCCTACTTCGCCTACTTCGCCTACTTCAACAAAAATCTGGGGCATCCCCTAAGGAGACAAATGTGAAAGCTTTGGTCGCTCAGGGTGGCGGCCCAACGGCTGTCATCAATCAGTCGCTAGCCGGCGTCGTACTCGAAGCGCGTCGCTTCAGTAATATCGAGTCGGTCTACGGCGCTTGCCACGGCGTTGCCGGTATCTGCCCCGAAAACATTGTCGACTTGGGGCAGGAGACTACGCAGCAGATCGAGCAGATCGCGGCCATGCCGGGGTCGGCACTTGGTTCGACGCGTGACAAGCCAGACACTAGGTACTGCCAAGAGATCCTCAGGGTCTTGCAGGCGCACGGAATCGGCTACTTCTTCTATATCGGCGGCAATGATACCGGCGATACTCTCCGCATCGTCAGCGAGGAGGCGCGTAAGGCTAGCTACCCGCTGCGCTGTATCCACATCCCGAAGACCGTCGACAATGACCTGATGTGCAACGATCACACGCCAGGATTCCCGTCGGCGGCGCGCTTCGTCACTCTGGCATTTGCGGGCACCAATCTCGACAACGCGGCAATGCCCGGCGTTTACCTTGCGGTCGTTATGGGCCGGCATGCGGGCTTCTTGACTGCCGCCTCGGCGTTGGCCAGGAAATATCCCGACGATGGTCCGCATCTGATCTATCTGCCTGAACGCCTGTTCGTGTTGGAGAAATTTCTCGCGGACGTGAAGGCCGCGCACGAACGCTTCGGCCGCTGCATAATCGCAGTGTCCGAGGGCATCCACGATGCCTCCGGTACGCCGATTGTGAGCCAACTCGTAAAAAACATCGAGCGCGACGAACACCACAACGTTCAGCTCTCCGGTACCGGGGCGCTGGCCGATCTCCTCTGTGAGGAGATCAAATCCAAGCTGAAAATCAAGCGTGTCCGTGGCGATACGCTCGGCTACCTGCAACGGTCCTTCCTCGGCTGCGTGTCCGACGTCGACCAACTCGAAGCGCGTGAGGTCGGCAAGAAGGCCGTGCAGTATGCGATGCAGGGTGCGCCGGACGGCTCGGTGACCATCCACCGAACCGGTTCCTACGCGGCTGACTACAAGCTCACCGCGCTGACTGAAGTGGCAGGCAAGACGCGAACGATGCCTGGCGCGTTCATCAGCGCCAACGGTACCGATGTTACCGATGAGTTCCTGCTTTACCTGCGTCCTCTGCTGGGCTCGGGTATGCCGGATGCTTACCGGTTACGTTCGAATCCGGTGCAGAAAATCCTGAATGTGTGAGCGTGTGCTAGGTAAAATCTGTTGAGGCTGAGACGGAGCCCTCCTGCGCCCTCCGTCTCTCTTTCGTGGGAGTATATCAGTTTGAGAAAGACTTTACTCAGTTCCATTAGTATTTGAGAAAGTTGCACAAGGTCCTTTGTGCGACCTGTGCAGGGGACACTGTGGAGAACGAACATGACGGAGCGTGACGAGGCACGGGCAGCGCAAACCAAGGTCGGTAGGGGGGATTGGATTCCCCGGCCGACAAAAGCGGAGGTTCTCGCCGATGTTCCAGGGGCCCGTAACGTCAAGCCGGAATTGT
>JASHYD010001211.1 GCA_030043175.1 Xanthobacteraceae bacterium
GTTCATTGTCGATGATGAGACGGGCGCCGTACTGCATCTGAATCGGGCTCGGCAGGGTAACCCGGGAGACGCCGATCGATTGCGAGCACGGCCATTTAGCGAAGCTGTCGCCGGTACCCGCTCGCGCGCGACACCCGCGCTATGATACCAAGTGTCGATACGGATGCGGTATAATCAAATCAGCGGGGCTGCTGACCCCGGATGATTATCGTCAGCGGGTGCGCGTTCCGGAAAACTTTGCCAATACAGAACGGAGCACCTTTACCATGCGCGAGATCGTTGAGTTGGCTCTCGCCGCGGGTGCCACTCTGGCCGCAATCGCCCCCGCTCTTGCCGATCCCCAGTCGGCAGAGTGCCCTGACATTGAGCGCCTGCGAGCAGCAGCAGACACCGTTCGCGGGGTCATCGACCTTTTTCGGGGCGAGAGCACGCGATGAAAAAGTGCTCGCCGAAGAGAACAAGTACTTCGCTAGATTCGATGCCGAAAAGACCATAACGCTTTCCGGCACCGTGAAGGAGTTCAAGTTCAGCTCACCGCGAGCCGGGATCATTTTGAACGTAGTCAATGGTGAAGCTCAACCCGATACGTGGATCGTCGAGATGAACCCCCCAGCGGGTCTAATACGGTTAGGCTGGACGTCGAAGATACTCACGCCCGGCGTGCCGCTCACACTGAAGATCCATCCGCTGCGGGACGGCTCGAATGGTGGCCAATCCCTGACCGCGACGCTGCCTGACGGCAGGCAGATGGATGGTGGCCTCCGGCCACTACTCAAACTCTTTTGCAAACGTTGCGGGATCAAGCCGCAGCGGCTGACCGTGCAGTGGCCGAGTTCTTGCAGCGCTCCGGTTGCGGTCGTTAAGGCACGATCGCGCGCTTCATTCCCGTTGCTACCAAAGCGTAACCCCCGGCTGGTGAGCCGGAACTCCTCACAGGGCCCGCCGCGTTGCACGGCCCAGGTGTGTAAGTGCCGTGAGGTTCGCGCCGCGGGTAAATGTGTGGAATGCCCATATTTGCGGCTTCGTCGAAGGACGCGATTTTGAATTTCTCTAAAAGGTGATCGCCACCCTGGCACCCAGCGCAACGACCTATAAAGACGTGCGCGCGAAATACGCCTCCGACGTACCTTCGGTAGCCAACGGGGGCGACGTTGACCAAACGCGAACCGCTGTTGCTGGCACGACTCTGCCTACTACTCGCCGCGGCCGTGCTCGGACTGATGCTTGTCGTGGAGTGGCTGAAATGAGAAGCCGTCCGCGCATGGGGCTGACACGGGGACGCGGCAGGTCCGAGGGAATCAATGGCGAGGAAGACTTTGGGCGCGATCACGAGGGTAGCCTCATTGATGTTTCGGCAGGGATCGCGCAAGCCATCGAGGATCTCGAATCGGCGGTTGCCTATGGCCGCCAACTGCGCGGCGTCCGGCCGGGGCCGGTGGTGCTCGCTGGTCAGTCACGCGGCGGGTTTCTAGCCATGCACTGTGCCGGCCTCAAGCCCGGCGAGGTAATGGGCGTGGTGAATTTCTCTGCTGGTACCCCTACGGACCGGTTACTACACCCTACTACGCGAACGCCGGCCGCGGCGCGACCGACAAGGTCCCGCAACTCTGGTTGTATGCAGATAACGACCGCCTCTACGAGGAAGCCCTGATCCGCGAATACCATCAAGCGTTCACGGCAGCCGGCGGCAGTGCGCGCTTCGAGCTTCTCCACGGGGTTCCGTGTGACGGCCATCTGCTGAGGTCCTGGCCAGTGGCGACCGATCGCCGACGAATTCCTGGCCTCACTCAATCGACGACCCCCGTGACGTTCTCCACTCGCATTCCGTCAGCTCGGGCGGCCGCTCATCTCCCCGATATCTTTCCAGCCGAGCGACTGTGGGCGACGGAAATATGGGGCGAATTTTCGAACTCAACGGCGCGAAAGTACTTGGCATTCAATCCTACTTCCAAGCGATCGCCCGACGCAGGAAGGCATAGCCAAGCGATATGAACGCTGCCATGTCATCGTGGTCCTTACCGTAACTGTGTCCGCCGGTGGCAAGTTCGTAGAAATGCGCTTCGTAGCCCATCGCCTGCAGCTTGGCGGCCATCTTGCGGGCGTGACCGGGATGTGCCCGGTCGTCCCGGCGGCTCGTGGCGATCAGGATCGGCGGATAGGTCCGTTCTGGCGCTGCCACGTGATAGGCGGAAATCTCTGCCAAGAATTTCCAATCTTCCGGGTTGTCGGGATCGCCATATTCGTCAGTGATCGCAGGTCCGATGAGGAGCTTGTGGTAGCGGCGCATATCGATGACGGGCATCGTGCAGAACAGGGCACCGAACCGGTCCGGATAACGTGTCAACATGTTCGCGACCAGAAGGCCGCCATTGGACCCGCCTTCCGCGGCGATACGGCCCGGACGAGTCACGCCCCGGCGGACGAGGTCAGCGGCGACGGCGGCGAAATCGTCATGCGCGAGCCGCCTCCCCTCGCGGCGCGCCGCCTCGTACCAGGCATTGCCGAATTCGCGTCCGCCGCGAATGTGAGCGATCACGCTGGTGCCGCCGCGTTCGAGCCACAGCTTGCCGATGGCTGGATGATAAAATGGCAGCATCGATATTCCGAAGCCGCCGTAGCCATAGAGATGGACCGGCGCATCGCCGGTCTCATTAGCAGGGCCTACCTGCACATAGGGAATACGCGTTTCGTCCGACGACACGGCTTCATGCCGGGTCATGATGAGCCCGGCCGCGTTGAACGCCTGGGGTGCGCGCTTGAGTAGTTGTGGCGGGGCATTGGGGTGAATTAGATACAGCGACGGCGGGGTGAGCGGATCCTGCGCAGCCGCGAGCAGATCTCCGTTCGATTCCTCGCGATACAGATCAATCGGCCAAACATGTGCGGTACCAAGATCCGGCAGGCCGGTGATGACCTCTCGCGACCATTCTCCGTCGGACGGAGTGATCATCTCGAATACGGGCCGGAGATCATCGAGGATCGACAGCACGAGCCGGCCGCCGCACCAAAAGATTCCTTGGAGAGCGCGCCGGTCACCGGGCTCGAATAACTGCGTGAAGCGGCGCTCGCCAGCCAAAAAGGCCGGAAGGGATATGCCGATAACTGTATCGGCTTTATAGGTCTTGCCGCCGACGCTCCAGGGCATCCGGGGCTTGACCGCGAGCCAGCCACGACCGATTTGTGCCCAACAATCGGATGGAATATCAAGCTGTGCCGTGGGCCCATTACGATCCCCGATCCAGACCTTCGCGTCGATCAGGCCGAGTCTTTCGACAAACCAGACCCGCTCCTCTGGGACCTCCCGGTCGGCGAACGCCCAGACCCCCATGGATTCTTCTCTCGTTTCGAACACGACTGGGGCGGAAAGCAGATCGCTTCCGCGTCGCCAAAGCCGTATCGTGCGCGCGTAGCCGCTTCGGGTTGCCATGCCGGAGCCAAGCGGGGACGATAGAAGCAGGGTATCGCGGTCAAGCCAAACGCTGCTGCTCTTGGACTCCGGTAAGCTGAATCCATTCGGCACGAAATCACGTTTTGATAGGTCAAATTCCCTCAACACGAGCGCGTCTGCACCTCCGCGCGACAATTGCACGACGGCGCGGTCATGTTTCGGCGGCAGTGTGTCAGCACCCCGCCACACCCAGTCTTCGCCTTCCGTTGCCGCAAGCGCGTCAACGTCGATGACAACGTCCCAATTCGGCGCATCACTGCGAAAACTCTCAAGCGTCGTCGTGCGCCAAACGCCCCGCGGATTGGTGGCATCTCTCCAAGGATTGAACAGCTTTCCAGCACGGCGGTTGGGAACCGGAATATTGTCTGGCCGATCAAAAATTGCCTTGAGGATTTTGTGATCAGCCGCCACGCTCTCGTCGCGGAAACGTTCCAACGTGTCCGCATTCTGTGCTTCGACCCAGCCTAGCACAGGAGTGCTCTCAATCTCCTCCAGCCAGAGATGAGGGTCATCATCGGGGGCTTCGAGGGTGGGCCGCGGATCGTAAGCAGGCATGACCAGTCTCCTTTGAAAGCCTTCGTTACTCCGGCCACAGCGTCGCTGGCGATGCGGCCGTCTTTAATCTAGGCAGAGAGCGCTGCCATGTAGATCAGAGCGAGCTTGGGTGGCTCCTCACCTGCGTCCACTCCGTTCACACTGGCGCTAGCAGGCGCTCAACTAATCCTGGCAATCAAAGTGGTCATTCCAATGACACCTGGAGGGACATGGATGCCGCGGGTAAGGAAGCGAGGAGTTTCAGTCCTAGAAGGATATGTCTCGTTGAACCCGGGAAATTGCCGCCGCGTTCCGCAAGGGCCTGGGCGAGCCGGGGCCACTTCACATCGAGTACAGCCTTGACGATTTCGGGCGAGGAGGTGCTCGCTAGGAATTGGGGGGCGCAGGATCGCATTCGATCGCTAGCTGAATCTCGCGCACCGCG
>JASHYD010001212.1 GCA_030043175.1 Xanthobacteraceae bacterium
CGCGAGCAGCTTTACCATGCCGGCCACGCGATGGATGCGAGCGGAATCAGATGGTCTATTCTGAGCGCATTTCGCGATGACTATCGGCAACGCCTCGCGGCAGGCTTCAAGGCGCGCGGAGGCTATTCGCAACACGGCGGCAGCAATGCGACCGGCGGATATGGCCACGGCCGGGCCGTCGACATCACGAACGCCGAGGGCGATGCGAGCGCAGCTTGGCATTGGATCGACGCTCACGGGGCGAGGTTCGGCCTTGGTCGGCCCATGCCGAGCGCTGATCCGGCGCATGTCCAGCCGCGAAACTCGTTCCATGACATGACTCGCCAGTTGCGAGAGGCTCGCGTGAAGCTAGAGAACAAGCTAGGCGGAGTGAGAGCCGCCGCAGCGGGCAACACGAGAGCGGGCAACACGAGCACCGTGGCACAGGCCGACGAGGCTGGGGCGGGCCGCCGCTTCTCCAGGTGACGCAGCCCGGTAGAGCGAAAATCCGGGGATCAACTTTCGCGAAGGAGCCGCGCCGTGCGCAGAAATTTCAGCGCACGGCGAGCTAAGCCGAGCCGCCCGGTCGATTCGCGAACTCGTGGGCTCTATCCGGACCGGCAGGCGTCTACTAGGGGGAAGCGATTAGATCTGACGCCCGCCCACCCTCAGCTGCACCGGCGCGAGGCCATCCACCCCAAGGACCCGCGCTGCGCCTGGGCTGAGATCGATCACGCGCCCGCTCACGTAGGGACCGCGGTCGTTGATTCGCACCGTTGCGGAGCGGCCGTTACGGCGGTTGAAGACCGTCACTCTGCTGCCAAACGGCAGGGTCTTGTGCGCGGCCGTCATAGCGTTGGGATTCATGTGCTCGCCATTGGCGGTGATCGGGTCATGGTAGACCGAAGCGATTCCCGACATGCCTGACCCAGGGTGGGCTTTGGCGACCCGCGTGAACGCCCTGACCTTCTGCTCAAGGCTCGTAAACCTCCTGGGCTTGCGCTGAAGGTGCGCCGCGAACCGATGCGGCCGCTTATGCTGAAGGTGCGCTGCGAACAGGTGCGGACGCGCGAGGGATGGCGTGATCTCTACTCCCGTCGCGAGCACGCAGGTAAGTGCAGCGGTGAGCACGGCGGCCTTGATGGTACGATGATACGTCGTGTTTTGATCTCTCAAAACGTACTTCCTCTGTTTGTTGCTTGACTGTCTCGCCACGCCAATAGCGAACAAGCCAAAGGCTAGCCTTTGACTAACGTCGTCTTGGCAATGTCGGTGATGCCCTTGAGTTAACGGGCAGCGTGCGGTTCGCAAACGATTATGGCGGCATTTGGGCAACCTGATTGCCTGTGGCATTCGACCGCCATCGGCATTGCGCGAGGCGGTGCGCTTCGCTATTAGGAACCGCGATCTCTTTAAGCATGCGGCGCAGCGGGTCTTCGCGGAGCGTCCTGGCACGAGCTCTGCGTAACCAGCCAACTTCTTGATTTTCCAGGAACTTATGCATGTCCTCAACGTTTGACACGGTGGCCAATATCATCGCCGAGACGTGCGATATCCCGCGCGAGACCATCAAGCCGGAAAGCCACGCGATCAACGATCTCGGCATCGATAGCCTGGACTTTCTCGACATCGCTTTTGCGATCGATAAGGCCTTTGGAATCAAGCTTCCGCTGGAGCAGTGGACGCAGGAGGTCAATGACGGCAAGGCCACCACCGAGCAATACTTCGTGCTTGATAACCTGTGCGCCCGCATCGACGGCCTCGTGGCCGCGAAGGGGGCCTGAGCATCCCTCATCCGGCAATGCGGCTCGAATATTTCCAGTTGATCGACCGGATCGTTGCGCTCGACCTTGACGCCCGCACCGTCAAGGCGCACGCCAAAATCCCACCGACGAGCACGATTTTCGAGGGGCATTTCCCGGGCCACCCCTTGATGCCTGGTGTGCTTCTGATCGAGTCGATGGCGCAAACATCCGGGTGGTTAATCATCGGCCTGACTAAATTTGAGCGGATGGCTTTCCTCGCCTCGGTAAGGCAGGCAAAATTACGCGCCTTCGTGTCACCGGGACAGACTTTGACGATCACGGCACGGATCGTTCACGAGGGCTCCGGTTTCGCAATAACCAAGGCGACCATCGAGGTGAGCGGCAAGGTGGTCGCCGACAGCGAACTCACGTTTCGGCTGACCCCATTTCCGGATCCCAACCTGCGTGCCGGCATGAAGCTGGTGGCGGCCGCCATCGACTTTCCCCAGCCCCTTTCCTACCCTGCCCCGCAAGCCGGGGAGGGGGGGTAGCCCGCTCAAGAACCAATGAACCGCGAAACCTGGATCACCGGCGTCGGCATCCTGTCGTGTCTCGGCGAGGGGCCGCAGGCCCATTGGCAGGGATTCGCAGAGAGCAAGACCAATTTCGACGCTGCTGGCTATCTGCCCTACATCGTGCATCCGCTGCCGCCCGTAAACTTCGACACCCAAATCCCCAAGAAGGGCGACCAGCGCCAGATGGAGCCATGGCAGCGCATCGGCGTCTATGCGGCCGGGCTCGCGCTCGACAGCGCGGGCGTCAAGGGCAACGCCGACATCCTCAGCCGTATGGATATGATCGTTGCGGCGGGCGGCGGCGAGCGTGACCTTGCGGTCGACGGCGCGATTCTATCGGGCCTGCCGAAAGCGGGCGCCAAAGGGGACGAACACGACCGCTTCCTTAACGAACGCCTCATGAGCGGTCTGCGGCCGACCCTGTTTCTGGCGCAGCTCTCCAACCTGCTCGCCGGCAACATCTCGATCGTGCACGGCGTTACGGGGTCCTCGCGTACTTTCATGGGGGAAGAGTCCGCCGGCGTCGACGCGGTGCGCATCGCGCTTGCCCGCATCGGGGCCGGCCAGAGCGACATCACCCTCGTTGGCGGGGCCCAGAACTCCGAGCGTAAGGAAATGTTGATGCTCTACGAGTTTGGCGGTTTCGCCCTCAAGCGCGAGTTTCATCCGGTGTGGGACCGCGCCGCCCAGCCCGGATTCGCGCTCGGCTCGATGGGAGCGTTCCTGGTGCTGGAAGCAAGCGAGCACGCACGTTCCCGCGGTGCAAAGCCGCTGGCCCGGCTCGCCGCCGTCGTCAATGCGCGATCGAACCGAAAGCCCGGGGTCGTTACGGCAACGCTCCACAAGCTGTGGGCAACCCTGCCCGCAATTACCCCCGAATGCGCGGTGATTTCGGGCGCGAGCGGCGCCTCCCCGGCAACTCTCGAGGAGCGCACCTTTCTCGACGCCCACGCCGAACTCACGGTGCGAGCAACCGGCACCCGCATTGGTCACGGTGTCGAACCGCAATTCCCGATGAACATCGCGCTTGCAGCCATGGCGGTTCAACAGAGAGCCTTGTTTCCGCCGTGTGATCCTGGCGAGCATGCGGCGACCGGCGCGCCGACCCAGGCAGTCGTCACCGGCGTCGGCCATTGGCGCGGCGAAGGTCTGGCGCTGGTGGAAGCGGTGGAGTAACTACGCCCACTCTTCGCTCCCCCCGCAAGTGAATTACAGGCGGGGAGAGCACTGATTCGCAGCCGCTGTGCCGTCCCTACTGCCTTGGTGGGAGGACAATCGGCGCGATGACGAAGCTCATGGCTGCTACGCCAATAGGCTACGACAAGCCGCAATAGATTTCGCCGAAAGTGGGTTCGATGGCGAATGCGTTGCCGAACCAGCCGTTACCGATGTGGTGGGGCAGCCTCCCCGGAGGAGCTAAGAAAAGTGCCGTGTCCTCGGGGGTGCCGTGCCGATCGATTCTATAAAAAACTGCGGGGCCGAACGCGACCCCGCATCCTCCCCGTCGATTTAGCGATTAGGCCTTTACGGCCTTCTCGTCCCAGATGCTCCTTTCGCGCGTTTCCGGCATCAAGAACAGGGCGAGTACGAAGCAAACCGCAGGAACCGCGATCGGATAGATCAACGCATAGCCAAGACTGCCTGTCGCCGCGAAAGCGGCCGTTGTAATAAACGGTACCAGTCCGCCACCCCAGCCATTGCCGATGTGATAGGGCACCGACACCGAAGTGTAGCGAATCCTGGCAGGGAAATATTCCGCAAGGAACGCTCCGATCGGTCCGTAGACCAGCCCGACATAGGCGACGAGGATTGCCACGATGATGATCGCTGTCGGGTAATTGACGGCGCCCGGGTGGGTGGCGTCGCCGAGCCACGAATAGAGCGGATAGTAAGTGACCGCCGCGAGCAGCAACCCCGCCAAGATCACCGGCTTGCGGCCGATATGGTCGGACAGCCAGCCAAAGAGGATGAGCGTCGGTGTACCGATGATCAGCCCCGCTCCCACGATATAGGCAGTCGTCAGTGGATCGAGCTTGGAAACCGTGCCGACGAAATACAACGCCCAGAACTGGCCGCTGTACCAGACCACACCCTCACCCAACACGACAATCGTCGCGATCAGCACGAACTTGAGATTGGCGCTGAGGAAGGCCTCCCTCCACGGATTCTTGGTCATCGCCCCTTTCGCCTTGATCTCTTCGAAGATCGGCGATTCCTGGAAGTTCGCGCGGATGTAATAAGCGATCGACATCAACACGAAGGAAAACAGGAACGGAACGCGCCATGCCCAGTCGTCGAATACCTCATTACCGAAGTACGTGCGTGCGGCGATGATCACAGCGAGCGACAGCACAATTCCCAAGGTTGGCGAGGTTTGGAGCCAGCCCGTATAATAGCCGCGCCGCTCGTCCGAAACGTGCTCGGCGACGTAGGTGATGGCGCCGCCATATTGACCGCCCAGGCACAGGCCCTGGATCATCCTTAGACAGAACAGAATGATCGCGGCAGCAACGCCGATCTGGTCGAAGGTCGGGATTAAGCCGATCGCACCCGTGCCCAGCGCCATGCCGCTCAGCGTGACAAGGAACGTATACTTGCGGCCGATGCGGTCTCCCATCCAGCCGAACACGAATGCGCCCAACGGACGGACCAAGAAGCCGGCAGTGAACAGCGCGATCGTGCTGAGCAGCGCCGCAACCGGGTTCGATTTCTCAAAGAATTTGACCGACAAGACCGTGGCCAAGCTCCCGAAGATATAAAAGTCGTACCATTCGATGACATTTCCTCCCGCCGCGGCAGTGATCACGCGTCGAAAGTTTGGCGGAACGTGAGCAACCATTGTTATCCCCCCTTCGCTCGGTCTTAACCAGGACCGGTTTGTCGAGCGAATTGCAGATTGCGGGTGGGAAGCCCGATATACGACTTCCGTAGAATGCTCCCCTTCTACGGCATTTCGTAGTGTACTTCCCTTTTCGCAGAGTACATCACCTTTTACGATTTTCGTAGGGTAACCACCCCATTACGACTTTCGTTGGGTGTCCTTTTTGCGAGGCTGCTGCCTCATCTTACGGTTTTCCTAAGCCATTCGCCCCGGGCGACGACAATAAAGGTTCGATGGCGACAGGCTAAGCACGAAGACCCGAATGCAGGACCCGGGCAGAGCGATGAGGCGAATTATGACCAGGCGTTGTTCGCTCCCCGCGTTTGGCAAGCGATGGTCATTGTCGCCATAGGCCTTCCCCTCCTCGACTTCGAGTTGTTTGTTTGAAATCGCCCGCCCTGGCACGCATGCCGCGAGACTCCATCAGCGATATTATCGGACCGTTCGGGCGATGTCTCTGACCTCGTGATATTAAGTTGAATTTCTTCCGCAGCGCAGCGGCGATTGTGCGACGCAAACAGCTGGAGTCGGGGATGTGGGAGCCGAACGCCCGCCTTCACATGGGCGGGAAACCAGAAGCTCGATTTGCGAGAACTGCGCGCCGCTTTTGCGTGCGGTCCACAGTCCGGGGATGTCATGCCCGAATTTTGCCACGCTGCATCGTGGCGACGGGAGTAGGGCGAGCACGCTGGTGGCCCGAGTCTAAGGCCATTCCGCGCGGGCTCTTGCCGGCGAACCCGGAATCCACAACGCTCGTCTGGTGCCTATGAAATGAGGGCTCGCCCCGCTTCACTGGGGACCTGGAGTGGTGGAGACCGGGTTAGCGCCCCACGCTAAGCCGATGCGGCGAGCCTGGCGCTCGCGACGTAGAGCGCCAGCGCGGCGGCGTTAGACACATTGAGGCTGCTGATCCGGCCCGGCAGCGCGAGCCGTGCGATCACGTCGCAATGGACGCGGGTGAGATGCCGCAGGCCTTTGCCTTCGGCGCCGATCGCCAGGGCGAGGGGAGCCGAGAGAGGCAAGGCGGCGAGGTCGGCGTCGCCGCGGCTGTCGAGCCCGACCAGAAACGTATTGAGCTCTCGCAGCTTATCGAGTGCGCGGGCCAGA
>JASHYD010001213.1 GCA_030043175.1 Xanthobacteraceae bacterium
AATGCGTATGGGTTGAGCGCTCACTGGCCAGACCCCGGCTGAAAGTTGGGGCGATAGTTGTTTTCGCGATCGCTCATCAGCCAGGTTCCGACCTCGTAGGTCTGGTACTGGCCCCGCACGAGCGGGTCTTCCTCAGCGATCGCCCTGGCCTCGGCCAAGCTTCCCGTACGCAACACGATGAGGCCGCCTGCCCGTTCAGGAATGGGTCCGGCAAGGACAAGCTTTCCGGCATCATCGAGCTGCGCCAGATGCGCCGCGTGCAGGTCCACAACCTCTGGGGACAAAGACCGCCCCGCGATCGAATTGAGAAATATCAGGAAGTACTTCAGGTCTCTTTGATCCGCGTTGCGCATGGCGGAGCGCGCCTTCAATGTCTGACGGCGGCCTGGAGATTCATGAATACGCCGAGTTGCTCCAGCAGGATCGGAACAGCGACATAGCAGTGGAAGGACGTGATCTTCCCGGCCTTGATGTGGAAGACGTCACAGCACGGCGCGTGTATTTCCCTTCCGGTCGGCGGGATCTTTCCAGCGGGGATCGCCAAGTCTCCCTTGTGCGTCCCGTTCAACGAGAGCTCCACAACGACGACGTTGTCGTCGAAGTAGAAGCTATCGAGTTCCCGGTGCATATCGGGAAAGGCGGCCGCGTAGATGTCGACCGTCAGGCCGATGTCGTAGCCGTAGTATTTCTTGCCCGCAGCGACGTCATAGAAGTAGCCGCCGTCTAAGAACATCGAAACGAATTGCGGTGTGTCCTTCGAGGTTGCCTCGGCGAGGGAGTAAAGCCGGCGGACCAGCTGCTCGTTGCGGTCCTGATCAGTCGTCTTGGCGCTCATCTCTAACCCCCTTAAATCGCAGGTCGCCCAAAAGAAAGAGAACACTGCAGGGGATGTAATCAGTGAAGGGCGCGTCCGTCTTTACCTCGCTTGCGTAAGTTTTGATCGCCCTTGCTTGGCCAATCGATAGACGCGGCACAGCAATCACAGATTCCGGCCAGCTATTCGGCGGTGGCCGAGCCAACATGCCATTTGGAACAGTGTGGTTGGCCGCCGAAGCCGGCGGGCAACGCTATCGGATCGCCACGCGCCGCCAGTCGCGGGGGCTCCGGCCGGTTTGCCGGGTAAAGACGCGGCTGAAATGGCTATGGTCGGCGAAGCCGCAAGCGAAGGCCACCTCTGAGAGCGATGGACCGGGCTGGCGTAACAGGGTCATGGCGCGCTCGACCCGTGCCTTCAGTAACCACGCATGTGGGGCCAGACCCGTTGACCTACGGAACGCCCGAGCGAAATGGCCCGACGACAGACCACAAGCCTCTGCGATCTCGGCAAGCGATGTGGCGCCCACAAGATCAGCGACCAGCATCTCCTTGGCCCGACGTTCCTGCCAGGGCGCTAGGCCACCCTTGATAAGGCGCGGCTCCGTCCTGAGGCCACCATATGCATGCGCGACGTGAGCGGCCAATGCCATGGAGACATAGTCCGAGAACAGCCGGTTGACTTGTTCCGGCGCCCTCAACGCCGGCAACATTGAGGCACTAAGGTGCTGGACGGCCCCGTCGGCGATACCGACGCAGGGATCAGTCTGCAGTTCATCGACGTGCGGCGCGTTGGCCTCCTCGGCCAAAGCGTTAAGCGAAGCGCGGGGCACAAACCAAAGAACCGAGTGGAGCGGCCCTTCTGTCATTGCCCGGGGATCGCGCCGCAAATCGCGGATCGTGGTTTCACCGGCTCGGAGGGAGCAGGTTCCGAGCGATCGCCCCTCCTCCCAGTATTCGAAGGGCGCCCTGTCTCGGAGCTGGCAGCAGATGAGGAAGGCGTCTTGGTGCGTGATCGGGTCGCTAATTCGTATGGGCGGATCGTCGGCGTGAAGCTCGGTCACTGCAAGTTCGGTGTGGCGCAAAGCACGCGTAACCATATGCGCCGCATCCTCGACGCCATAGTTCTTCGCCAGCCCCTGGCCATAAGGTTTTCGCGTGGGTTGCCTAAAAGAACTCGCGTCTGCGGCCATGCGAAGCGCCTCCTGCTCCCTGTGTCCCTCGCGCGTCCCGCGGCATGAAAGCTGACGTGGCGCGCATCGAGATCGGCGCACAATTTTAGCCAGAAATATTTGAAATTTCAGCCGCTGCGCGCGGCTTGCTCCAACTTCTTGGTGGGTATCGAGGATGGCTCTGGTCCCGCCTATCTTGCGATCCACGTAGATAAACGCATCGCCCTCGATGCGGTAGTGCCCCTTCCATTCGACGGTGAAGTTCGCGTCGGTCTCTTCGATGTGGACGAGTTCGGGATCCCCATCCCGTGTGAGGGGCGTGGCGGGCCCATCCTCTTTATCGGGCAGCCAGGCATCCGCCGTCTGCGTCGAGAATAGGATAAGCTGCCCGACCGGCTGTGGCGGCTCACAGCCAACAAGATCTCCGAAATCTTCGGGCAGCGGCTACACCGCAAGATCTCCGGCAAATCGCGACCGTCATCGACCAGATCGACCATGGCCGTCACGTCTATCGCGCCTACTTCAAGCATGCCTTCCTTAAGCAATACGAGAACAGGCGGTCCACGAGAAGTTCCAGACCATCACCAGCCGCTTCGCCGGCTTCCAGGCGCAATGGCTCAACGTCCACGTCGACTTTCCGCTGCGACAGCGCATTGCTCTACCGATTACGGTCGGTTTGGCGCGCTATCCCGGTATCAAGATCCACGAGACCACGCGTCATCAGGCTGATGGAGGTCCTCTTGCACGATGGCACGCACGTCGGCGGCTGGACGGCTAAGGAGATCCATGAGACCGTGCTCACCACCTTCGGGCTCTCGAAGAAGCGCTATCGGCCCAACCAGCTGCGCTGCGATCTGCGCAAGTTCAAGGGATACGGCCTGCTGGAGCGGGACGGACCACGCTATGCCTACCGCCTCACGACAAAAGGCGGCGACGTCGCTCTCTTGTTCCTCTTCTTTCGCAAGCGCCTGTGCGGTCCCCTCACCAACAGCCGCTTCCACCACCAGCCCGACGCTCAACGCCGACCCGATAGCCGGCTCGAGGCGGCCTATCATCGTGCCGATGCAGCGATCCAGAAAGTCGTCGATTTGCTCGCCGCCGCCTGACGCAGCGGCTGCCATTGTTGGAGTCGTTAGTCAGAGCCGCTGGGCAAGAATCTAGCAACGTTACGCGAATTCCTCATGTTGAGATTTGAGACCCCAGGTTGCGATCGCTCAACTAGCGCGGTTGCGTCGAACGCCACCTGGCGCCCAGGCGCCGCGGCGTTTTAGTCGAGAACCGACAAGAAATGTTGGATTCCTTCCAGAGACCAACGCCAGGAATGCTGAGGATCGGTGCGTGGGTCCTAGCGCACCGACAGCGAGCAAGCGGAGGTGGACGATAGCGGCTCTCGGAGAGGGCTATGAAC
>JASHYD010001214.1 GCA_030043175.1 Xanthobacteraceae bacterium
GCGCGAGCATCCTGTGGCGGTGCGCCATCGCGGCGGCCACACCTCCTATTACAACAGCAAGGCCTTCGAACTCGCCGGCATTACCAAGGACATCAAGGACTCGGCGGCCGGCACCTACGATCGCGACCGCAACGGCGACCTCAACGGCCGGGTGACGGACCGGGCGCGGCTCGTCTTCAACACGGTCGGCAATCGCCCCGTGTTTACTGCGGCTCAAACGCAAGAGCGTAACCGCGCGGCCCAGGCCTATATCTCGAAGCAATTCGTGCGCTACGGCCTCACCAGCGTCCACCACGAGGGCGGGGATCTGTTCGCCCTGCAGGAGGTCCGAGCCCGGGGAGACCTGCTGCATCGCGTCAGCTATGAAGCCCAGGACGACATGCTGGAGGCCATGCTCAAGGCCGGCATTGCCACCGGGTTCGGCGACGAATGGATCCGTTTCGGCGCCACGTCCGAGCATACCTGCGACGGCTCGTTCTCGGAGCGCACCATGGCGATGAGCGTACCCTATCCGGGTGTCGAGCCGCCCTACAGGGGCAACGTCCTGTTCGCGCAGGACGAGCTCAACGACTGGGTCGAGCGCATGCACCGCGCCGGCATTCAAGTGAACTGCCATGCCAATGGCGACATCGCCATCGATTTGGTGCTGACCGCCTACGAGCGCGCACAGAAGCTTTTTCCGCGTTTCGATCCTCGTCCCAAGATCACCCACTGCACGCTCATCAACGATGACCTGCTGCGGCGAATCAAGTCGGTCGGCGCGGTGCCGGCGCCGTTCACGTCCTATGGCTATTACAATACCGATAAATTCCACTTCTACGGCGAACAGCTGATGCAACACTGCATGGCCTACCGGTCATTTGCGGATAGCGGGATTACGGCGGCGGCAGGCTCGGATTTCAGCCCCGGCCCGTTCTCGCCGCTGATGGGCATCCAGGGCATGGTCACGCGCACGGGTTGGAATGGCGAGACCTGGGGCGACAAGCAGCGCATCACCGTGGCCGAAGCGCTGCGGGTCAACACCATCAACGGCGCCTATGCGACCCACGAAGAAGGCATCAAAGGATCGATCACGGCCGGCAAGCTCGCCGATTTCGTGGTGCTGGCCGACGATCCGCACAGCGTGGATCCGAACAAGATCAAGGACATCGCCATCGTAGAGACGGTGACGGGAGGAAACCCCGTCTACCAAGCTTAGCCAAAAAGCAACGCGCCTCGTGCCCGCAACCAGCTGTTCATTCCCTACCGGAGCATCGCCATGACCCTGATCCCGCGCAGAAGCCTCCTCGCCGGCATGGCGGCAGCCGGATTTAGCGCGTCGGCCCGAAGTGTCGAGGGTCCGCAATCCTCGCGACCGCAAGCCTCCGAGGGGCCGCTCGCCGACAGACTGGCCGCCTATGCGGACCGGCTCAGTTACCGCGACATCGGTGCTACCACGCTCGAAGCCGTCAAGGTGCTGGTCGTGGACGCGTTCGGCTGCGCCATCGCGGCATTCGATGAGCGGCCGGTGCGGATCTGCCGCGAGATCGCGGCCGCGACAGGTGGCGGCAGTTCGACCATCCTCGGCACTCACCACCGCACCACGCCTGACCTCGCGGCCTTTGCCAATGCTGCGGCGATCCGCTATTACGACCTGAATGACGTCTATGTATCCCGCCAAGCAAGCCACCCGAGTGACGCCATCGCGGCGTGCTTGGCGATAGCAGAAGCCGAACGGGCTGGCGCCAAAGACCTCATTACCGCGATCGTCATCGCTTACGAAATCGAATGCCGCCTCGTCGATGCCTTCGATCTGTCCGCTCGCCGCTTCGACGCGACCGTCTTCACCTTGCCGGCGGTTGCGCTCGCCGCCGGCAAGCTGATGAAGCTCGATCGCGAGAGGCTGACCCAGGCGGTCAACATTGCGGTCAATGATCATGTTCCGCTTGCTCAGACGCGCACCCAGACGCTGTCCGACTGGAAGGGCATCGCGGATGCCAATGCGGTGCGCAACGGAGTTTTCGCCGCGATGCTGGCGCGCGGCGGCCTCACCGGCCCGGCGCCGATCTTCGAAGGCCATTCGGGGTTCTTCCAATCCGTCACCAAACCCGTCGCGGTCGACACGGCTGCGTTTGGCGGCGCCGCTACGCCGTTTCGTATCGAGTCGGTCGGCCTGAAGGCCTTTCCGGCGCAAGTCTATACGCAGACCGCTATCGTGGCGGCGACGGCCATCGCCAAGGAGGTCGGCGATCTCGATCGTGTCGCGTCGATCGACATCGCTACCACTAATCGCGGCTACGTCATGGCGGGCAGCGAACCCGAGAAATGGGCGCCCGACACCCGCGACACCGCCGATCATTCTCTGCCCTACATCGTGGCCCGCGCGATGGTGGACGGCGACATCACCAATGAAAGCTACGCACCGGAGAAATTGCGCGATGCGAAAATTCTGGCCTTCATGAAAAAAATCGCTGTGCAAGAGGACCCCGCCTTTGCGAAGCCCCGCGGCAACGCCCCGCCGACCCGGATCACGGCGACACTCGACGACGGTCGCCAGGTCGTCCGTCAGGTCGACGACATGCCGGGCTTCCCGGGCAGACCCATGGAGCGCGCCGACGCCGAACGAAAGTTCCGCGGCAACGTCACGCGACGCTGGCCGGCGGCTCATATCAGAGCCGCTCTTGATGCCCTGTGGGGGCTCGAGGCCGCGGATGACGTTGCGGGGTTATTAGGGACGTTGACTGTTTGACGGTCCGGTCGGTCGACTGACGCGGCCGACGCAAATAGCGTGGCGGCGGTTAGAGCCGCCGGCCGGACGCTAGTGGCGGTATTCGCGCGGCCGCCGCAGATACTGGCGACGAATTGGTGATGGCCTGCCGGCAGCCGGTCTCGCCGCGACCGCGAGCAGCTTCTTCATCGGCACGGGAGCGGCCGACGCGTTCGCCGCATTATCGTTGCGCGCTGGCCCGGTATAGACTTCGACCGGCGGGATGGCGGCCGCCAAACCGGAAGTGAGCAGGCCGGCGCCTGAGCGCGGCAACATCTGCCGCTCACCAAGACTGTTCCCGGCTCTGCCCGGAGCAGTTCCCGCCTCGCCTCCTTCTTCGACATCCTTGGTCGGATGGCGCCGGCGCTTATTTCCGCAAACGTAGTCATGTAGATCAGGCGGCGTCGCGGCAACCGGTTCCAATGAATCCACGGCGCCCAGCGAGGGAAGCCGGGAATCGAGCGGCTCCATCCCAAAACCGCGCTCGAACAGCTGCGCGGCCTTGACGGCGCGACCGGTCGATGATTTTGCCCCCAGCACCACGGCGATCAGCCGCCGGTGGCCGCGGCTCGCGGTGGCAACCAAATTGTAACCGGAGGCGCAGGTGAACCCGGTCTTCATGCCATCAGTGCCCGCATACGCGTCGATCAGCCGGTTGGTATTGCGGTAGATGCGGTTGCCGAGCCGGATGGACGCGATATGCCAGTAATAATCGTAATCGGGAAATTCACGAATCAGGGCGCGGGCGAGGATTGCGAGATCGCGCGCCGAAGTGACCTGCTCCTCCGCCGGCAGGCCGTTGGGATTTACAAAGTTCGTCTGCGTCATGCCGAGATGATGCGCCTCAGCGTTCATTTCCACAGCGAAATTCTCGATCGATCCCGACACACCCTCGGCCAGCACCACCGCGATGTCGTTCGGCGAATGGACGAGCAGCATTTTCAATGCATTATCGACCGTGAGTTCGGTCCCGACTTTGAACCCCATCTTGTAGGGATTTTGCGCCACCGCAGTGGGCGACACCGTAACCACGCTGTCGAGATTGATCCGGTGATCGCGCACGGCCTTGAGCACCACATAGGTGGTCATCAGCTTGGTGACCGAGGCCGGATACCAGGGATTGGTGGAATTCCGCTCGCTGATGACCTTACCGGTATCGACGTCAACGAGCAGCGACGCGTCGGCTGACCCCGCCGCGACGTCTTGCGTTGTCAGACCAAGAGCGGCGCCCGCCATGAAGGCAGCTGCGCTCAGCGGAACCAGCAGATTCTGCAAAAGCCGCACGATAGACAGCCCCGTTTGTTTCGAAGCGTTGGCCGGTGAGGGTCTTCATCCACTTCGATACACAAACGCAAAGATCGGGCGCGAGTTGCCCCGCCTCAGCTATGGGTGAGTGGGGCGGCGTTCCCACCTTCACAGGAGTTCACACTCGCGTTGTCGAAAACGCGCGATTCGATACAGACGCCGGGGTGGTGGGGTAAGGCGGGTTACTTGCGAAATGGAGGAAACTGGGGATAACGGCCGCGTACAATGCCTGTCCTGGTTGTGTTAGGTTGACATGATTTCTCCGTTCGGCCAAATGCTCCAGGTTTGGGGGAGTGGGGCAAATTGTTGATGAGTTTTCGTAGCCGTCGGGAATCCGACAGACGAGCTGACGTGGGGCCGCATCAGACGCGACCTGACGCCAGCATTGACCTCAGCGCCCTGCGCGCCGGCATAGGCACGGCGCTGCGGATGGTCCATTCGGGCGTGTTTCGCGAGGAAGTCCCCGACAGGATTGCCGAGTTGCTCAAACAGCTTGATCGGGCAGAGACCGACCCGTAAGTCCGGTTGACGCCCCGGCAACACGCTCCTACAAAGGAGCAAGCGGAATTTTACCACACAATTCAGCCGGTTGAATCGCGGCGGGGTCCCGCCATGCCACCGTTTCGCGCGAGGTCGTTGAGGTCGCGGAGAATCGCGTCATGAGGCGTCCGATCGGCTTCTGGGTCATCTGGTTCCTGACTGCTCTGACAACCGCCACCTCATTGTCGCGGCCAGCGCAAGCTCAGGATCGCCTGGCGCTGGTCATCGGCAACAGCAAATACCTTAGCGCCAACGCGGTGCCCAATGCGGTGAACGATGCGCGCCTCATGGCGCGGGCGCTGCGGGATATCGGCTTTGTGGTCGCCGACCGGTTCGACCTTTCCCGCGCCAGCATGGAGCGCCAGATTCGCGAATTCCTGCACATGTCCGAGGCCGCCCGGGTGGCGCTGTTTTTCTACGCCGGCCACGGTTTGCAGGTCGACGGCCGCAACTATCTGCTCCCGGTCGACGCCAACCTCGACGCCGCGAGCGATCTCGACTTCGAGACGATCGGGCTCGACAACATCCTGGGGAGT
The DNA here is from genome assembly GCA_030043175.1 of Xanthobacteraceae bacterium. Next base: position 5,128 of record JASHYD010001214.1, read on the forward strand.
CTCGATGGCGTTTCGCGAACCAACATCATCATCCTCGATGCATGCCGCAACAATCCGTTTGCGCAGCGCCTGGCCTCCCGGTTTGGAGCGGCACGCTCCGTCACGATCCTGTCGGGCCTTGCCGGCTATTCAAACCTCGGCACCGGCACGCTGATTGCGTTCTCGACGGCGCCGGGAGCGGTGGCGCTCGACGGCAATGGTTCCAACAGCCCGTTCACCAAGGCTCTCGCCCGGCACGTGCGCACGCCCGGGCTTGAGGTGCGTCAGATGCTCACCCGCGTTCGCGCCGACGTTGCGGCCGAAACAGGAGGCCGGCAAATCCCCTGGGACAATTCCTCCCTGCTTGGCGAGGTCTATCTGGCGGGTGCCGGCGAGCCGGAGCCGCAGCGGGTCGAAGCTTCCCCGGCAGCGCCGGCGCCGGACGCCCTGCTTTGGGACGCCATCAAGAGCTTGGCGGTTGCGACCGTGTTCGAGGAGTTCGCGAACAGATTTCCAACCAGTGCGCACGCCCAGGAGGCGCAGGCACGCGCCGATGAGCTGAAGAAAAGCGAACTGGCCCTGCTGCCGCCGGGGAGCGGCGCGCAGATCGGCAAGCTTCTCAACGCACCGGCAAACGCTCCAATTGCTTCCTTCACGCGTCACAATGGCGGTTGGTCGGTGGCATTCTCCTTCGCCGAGCCCATCACCGGGATTTCCTGGCGTCTCGGCGAAGCCGGCAATTTTCGCGAGACCGGTTTCATGGATGCCCTCGATCCACGCACCCGCAGGCGCATGCCGAATCCCGCAATTGAGCTCGACGCCGATCAGCCGGCCACCACCATCTACCTGCGTTACATTGATGCCAACGGCGGCCCTCAGGGGCCATTTCCGATCCGCTTCGATCCCATCGGGGCGCTTGAGCGCGAACAGCGCAAAATCCTTGAGATGACCACCGGGAGTTGGCTCTCTTTTCGCGATGTCAACGGCCTGCTCGTCTACTACACGCACCTGATGTCGTATCGCTGCGCGATCCGTGAAGTGCGCCTCGGGCTCAACTCCACGATCCCGGACCGAGCCATCGCGATGCCGCCATGCAACCAGAAGGACCCAATGGCCATTCCGTCTGATGCGCAGCCCTATCTCAAGGTCCCGCCTGCGACCGCACTGGTGTCCGTCGAGCTCACCTATCGCGACGGCAGCCTTTCAGAGGTCAAGACATTCCGCCGATAATGCTTCCTTCGAGCGTTTATTTTCATCCTCCGCGAAATGGAACTGAGAACGTCAACATCACGGCTTAACGGGGCGATGGGGTTGACCACGCGAACACTTTGCTTGTTGGTCGCAGTGCCGCTCGCCTTCTCCTGTGGGATCGGAACGGCTGCGGCTCAGCCTGCGGGCGTTATCACGCAGGGCAGTCCCGATACGATGATCGGCGGCAAGCCGTCGGCGCGCGCTGGCGATGGTACGGCAAGCGGCGCACCGGTGGTCGAAGGCTCACCCGACGTTCTCATCAACGGGCGCCCGGCGGCGGTTGCAGGCGGACGCAACGGGTGTGGCGGCGTCGTGGTCGGCGGATCGGCGAATGTCTTCATCAACGGCAGGCCGGCCGCGCAGGCCGGCAGCCCGACCAGCAATTGTAGAGGGCGTTGAGTCCGGCGCAACGACGGCGATCTGCGAGAATGCGGCCTCAGCATCGCGATTCAAAGCACGATCCCGGTCAGGAGATAGACCGCTGGCATCGCCATACAGCGCACGAGGTAGGCGAACGCAACGGGGTGGAACACCAAGCGGCCGCCCGATTGCCTGCGCGATGAGGCTGACGACTTGTTTGCCCCGGCTCCACTGCCGGCTGCTCGACGCACTACCCAAACCGTTCCCGGGCGAGCTTCGCGCCCGCGCCAAGCGCGATCAGCTTAGCAGCCGCGATGTCCCGGCGCATCGGCGCCATGCCGCAATTGGTGCACAGGATGATGCGCTCACGAGGAACGTAATGCAGCGCTTCGCCGACCACAGCGGCGACCTCTTCGGGCGTTTCGATCGCATCGGTCGCAACATCGATGACGCCGAGCAGCACGTCCTTGCCGTCGAGGAGCTTCAAAAGTTCAATCGGCACCTTTGAATTGCGGCATTCGAGCGAGACCTGTCCGATCCGGCTTTTCGCCAACGCCGGAAAAATGCGCTCATACTGCCGCCATGCGTCGCCAAGCGTCGTTTTCCATTGGACGTTGGCCGCAATGCCATAGCCATAGCAAATATGGACGGCGGTCGTCGAGGTGAGGCCGGCGGCGGCGCGATGTAGCGCCTCGATGCCCCAGTCCGCTGCAGCGTCCATGTAGACGTTGAAGGCGGGCTCGTCGAACTGGATCGCGTCGATGCCGTCCACCTCAAGCGCCCGGGCTTCCTGGTTGAGCACGTCCGCGAAGGCGAACGCCATCTTGACGCGGTCGCCATAGTAACCGTCCGCAATCGTGTCGACGATCGTCATCGGGCCCGGAAGCGTGAACTTGAGTTTCTTGCGCGTGCGAGCGCGGGCGAACTGTGCTTGCGTGGCGTGCACGCGACCCTTCAGCGAGAGCGGCCCCGTGACGGTCGGCACCATCGCCTTGTAGCGGTCATTGCGGATACCCATTTCGACGCGCCTGCTAAAATCAATGCCGTTGACGGCTTCAAGAAAGCCGTGAACAAAGTGCTGCCGCGACTGCTCACCGTCGGTGACGATGTCGATGCCCGCATCCTCCTGCAGCTTGATCGCGATGAGCGTCGCGTCGAGCTTGGCGGCCTCCAGTTCGGCCCCGGCAGCCCGCCAAGGCGCCCACAGCTTTTGAGGCTCGGCAAGCCATGCCGGCTTGGGCAGGCTACCCGCGATGGTGGTTGAGAACATCGATCACCTTTCGAGTTGCGCAAAAGCTTGGGACTGTTCGGACAAGATCCCGCGCAAGTCAAATCGACTAACGCGACTCGGTCGGCGTTCGTGAACACTGGGGTCTCAGGAAATCAAAGGGCGACCCTTTGCTCGCCGCGATGCGGGGGCAATGTGCGGGCGTAGCGGCCGCAAGGTCGTCCTCATGCTCGCGAAGCCGCCCGCCTCTCCCCCCGCTGGCGGGAGGTTCGGGGTCCCGCCGCACGACCATTACCTTGCGTCAGTCATTGGGAAATCCGGAAAAGGTCGCGAAACTGTCCAGGTCCGCGCGCGGCGAGCGCCAATTGTTGATCGGCGCCGCCGGATCGGCGTAACCGAGCGCCATGCCGCAGAACAGCATGTGTTCGTCCGCAAGGGCGAGAAAGGCCGACACGGCCTTGTGCCAATACGTCCACGCCTCGATGCCGCAGGTGTGCAGGCCCTCGCCGCGCGCGAGCAGCATGATGGTCTGCACGAACATCCCAAGGTCCGACCACTGCGGCGGCCCCATGCTGCGATCTATCGAAACGAACAACCCGACCGGTGCTCCGAAGAATTCGAAGTTGCGGGCATACTGGCGATAACGCGCCGGGCGATCCTCGTGCGGAATGCCGATCGCGCCATAGAGCAGTGCGCCGACGTCCCTGCGCCGGGAATAATAGGGCTCTTTAAGAGGATCCGGATAGACCTGGTATCCGGCCCCCTCGCCGTGCGGATTGGTCGGGGCAAATGGACGGATGCAAGCCTTGAGATGCTCCAGCGGCGCGCCGGCGAGCGCATGGACCCGCCATGGCTGGAGATTGCCGCCGGACGGCGCGCGCGCAGCGCGATCGATGATGTCGCGCACCGTCGCGAGCGGCACCGGGGCCGGCAAAAACGCGCGGCAGCTGAACCGGGAGGCTACGGTCTCACGCACATGCATTAGGGGTCTCCGCAAGACAGGCGGAGTTTAGGAGGCAAGAGGCGTCGGCGGAAAAGAGCGCACATTTGGAACTTCGACGGCAACATACGCAAAACGAGAATTTTCTGACGATAGGCTGAATAGCCCTACCATTAGATGGACCTTCTGTGGCCTGTCCGACGAGAATCCCCGCCACTCTGAGACCGGCAAGCCCCTGGCTACCCCCGCAGCAGCAAATCCGACGAACATAAACCGCCCCTCACGCGGTTTTCGCAAGGACCAACATCCAACGGACGGCCACGCCGTGCCCCGACGGAGCCCGTCAAGGCGCTGGTCCAGCCGCTCCCGGACAACCAGGCTCGCGGCGGCAGCGTCCAGCGCAGCGCGGCGTTCTTTGCGATCCCGTTCTTTGCAGTCCGGACCATCGAGGAGGAGGTGCTGGATGCCAAACTCGCGGCGCGACGTCCACGATCAGGCCACCGTACTTGCCGCAATACCGGCAACGAAACGAGGGCGTGCCACGCCGTCAGGAGCCAGCGGGCGCAACGTACCCTCCAATGTTGAGCGAGATGTCCTGCAGCACATAAGATTCGCCGCCAGGCGCGCGGCGCAGCAGGCAATTCTGTCTGGAGTCTGATATCCCAGAGCGAAAAGATCACGCACCCCCGGTCAAGACAGCCGAAAAGGCGGCAGAGCAATTCAATTTCCCCGAGAACTTCCCTGTTCGCAGGTAATCGCCCGCTTCAGCGCGCTTTGACGGGCAGGAGGAGGACTTGGCCGGGATAGATACGATCGGGATTTCGGATCTGGCCATGATTGGCTTCGTAAATGACCGTGTATCGCGCTCCGTCGCCGTAGGCGGCCCGGCTGATCCGCCACAAACTGTCGCCCCGCGACACCACCGTAGAGGCGTCCTTCGCGGCTGCAGCAGGCGGGCCGGCGTTTGGCGGAGATGTTGCGCCGGGCGACCCAGCGCTCGGCGCAACGGCCGCGACGGCCGCGACGGCGTCCTGCGACGGGTTGAACGGAACCTCCGCGCGCGAGCGAATTGCGCCAGAGCCCTGCTCCACCTCATCCAGCCTGACCCGGTAGCCACCCTTGCTGCTTTCCCCGGGCGGGAAGGAGCCCCCGATACCCCCGTCAACCGTAAACGCAAATCGCCCATTCGCGGCGGCGGTCGTCGAAGCCAGATAGCCGTCGTTGACATAAAGCCTGACGGCCGCGAGCGGCGACGAGCGGCCGCTGACATAGAGCTTGCCGCCAGACTCGGCTTCGACCGTCTCCACCACGACCGACCCGCCGGCAGGGTCTGGCGCTGCCGGTTTCGACAGCACGACGCTTGGCTTGTCCGGCGTCATCAAGGCCACCACCGGCTGCTCTTTGCGGTTCTTGTCGACCGCGACCACGAGACTCTGCCTGGACATTGCCAGGCGGCCGTCGGGCCGTCTCGATCGCAACGTCAATTCGGAATCGCCGGGAGGAAGAGGAGCGGGCACCATGGCGAATTGGCCGGACGCATCCGCCACCACCCGACCGTGGACCTCGCCATTGCGTAACAATTCCACGCTTGCGCCGGGCGCGGCTCGGCCGGCGATGACGGCGTCCCCTGACGGCTCGACACGCGCCACATCAAATGCCGGCCTGACCTCTTCCGCCAAACCCGTCGGCCCCGCGGCCGCAGGCACATTTTTGGGTACGGCTTGGACGGTCGCACGCGAATCCTGATCCGGATCTCCGGAAGGTGACGGCAAAATCGCCGGTGAAATCCGGACCGCGTCGAGCCCAACCGGCTCCTGCCGAAGCACCTTATTAATTGAAAGCACCGCCCCGGCCGTCGCGAGAAGGGCCAGCGACCACACCACTATTCGGGTTGTCGATGTTCGAGCCATTTGTCCTTGACCGCAGATTTGCGTGGTGAGCGTCTTCGCGGCGGGCTTCGCTGGGAGCGAATGCCGCGCCGATTGGTCCCGGTCAGCAAGCCAATACTCGATGCAGGCTATTAAGCCCTGCACAACAACCTGGCCCCCTTTGTGGTTTTTCGTGTGGCGTTATCGTGAAAATTTCGGCCGATGTGAGGCATGCGCCGCCGCTTCACGAGCGTCAGATCAGCGCTGTCAGGGTCTCGCTCGCCCCGCGGCCACGAACGCCAAGGTCAATTAAGTTAAGCCGCGGGGTGCCCCGCCGCGCCATGCTCCCTCTCTCCGTTCGCGGATAGCAAGCACGACCTCGCCACGCGGGGCCATCAGAGGCCTTCTCACCGCGAATCCGCGCAACGAGCGCAAATTCCGACCTTCTGCGCAAGCGGGGAAAAAAGAGCGAGCTGCCCACATGCGTTTGCTCCGCCGGGGGAGGGGCGGTGTTCGGCGGGTCACCCTTTAG